>JAIDUY010000099.1 GCA_029059965.1 Muribaculaceae bacterium | reverse complement strand
GGCCTCACTCCGGCCGCGCAGGCCCTGCGCGACTGGCTCGCACCCCCTCGCGTGCTCCTGGGCCCCAACCTCTGCAAGGGACGCGGCGCAGGCGGCATCCCCGAAGTAGGCGAAGCCGCAGCCGAGGAGAGCGCACCTCAGATTCAGGAGATTGTCGACCGTCCCGTCGACATGGTCTTCGTCACCGCCGGCATGGGTGGCGGCACAGGCACCGGCGCCGCTCCCGTGGTGGCTCGCGTGTGCAAGGAACGCGACATCCTCACCATAGGCATCGTCACCATCCCCTTCTTCTTCGAAGGCATCGACAAGATGCAGAGCGCACTCGAAGGCGCACGCCGCCTCAAGAGCAACGTCGACGCCCTGCTGATGATCAACAACGACCGCCTCAGCGAGATATATCCCGACATGGAATGGAGCGCCGCCTTTGCAAAGGCCGACGACATCCTCGCCACGGCCTCGCGCAGCATCTCGGACATGGTCACGACACCGGCCATGATCAACATCGACATGCGCGACGTGCGCACCACCCTCCTCAACGGCCAGACGGCATTCATATCCGTGGGCTACGGCGAGGGCGAGAACCGCATGAGCAAGGCCATACAGAACGCCCTCCACTCGCCCCTGCTGTGCGAGACCGACATCCTGTCGGCGCGCCACCTGCTCTTCGCCTTCTACATCAGCCACGACATCGACCCGCCATACAAGATGGCCGAGGCCGCCGAGACCAACCGCCTCGTAGCCGAGATGAACAAGCGCGTCAAGGTCATTTTCGGATGGGGCTACGACGACTCGCTGGGCAATAAAGTCAAGTTCACCATCCTCGCCTCGGGCTTCGACGTCACCATCGAGCACGGAGCCGGCGACACCACCATAACCGCCGAGACTCCCGAGGAGGAGGCACGCGAGGACGACACCGCCATCGACCGCCGAATCGTCCAGGCCTATGGACGCGACAAGGTCGACGAACTCATACGCCACCAGGAGACTCAGAACTACTTCATCCTCACCCCCGAGCAGCTCGACAGCGACGAGGCCATCGACATGGTCGAGAAAAGTCCCGCCTACAAGCGCGACAAACGCAAGGTGGCCGTCGCCAAGACCGCACAGCCCGACAACAGCGCCGACCGTCGCCGACCCGGACAGAACAACGAAATAAGCTTCTCGCTCGATGACCGCTAAACCACGCCTCGTAATATCCACCGGCGCAGGCATAAGCGCCGAAAGCGGCATTCGCACCTTCCGCGATGCCGACGGTCTTTGGGAAGAATATCCGGTGATGGACGTCGCCAGCGCCGACGGCTTCGCACGCAATCCAGCCCTTGTCCACCGATTCTACAACGAGCGCCGGCGCGCCCTCGCCGACGTGCGCCCCAACCGTGCCCACGAAATCCTGCACGAGCTTGAGCGCGACTTCGACGTCTACGTCATCACCCAGAACGTCGACGACCTCCACGAACGCGCCGGCTCCACCAAGGTGCTCCACCTGCACGGCGAGCTCCTCAAGGTGCGCGCCCTCGACGACGAGAATCTGACTTGGGCCGTCGGCACCGACACCGAGACCACGCCCGAGACACGCATCGACGGCCACCGCGTGCGGCCCCACATCGTCTTCTTCCAGGAAGCCGTGCCCATGTTCGAACCCGCGACACAGTTAGCCGCCGAAGCCGACATCTTCGTCATCATCGGCACAAGCCTCGTGGTCTACCCCGCCGCCGCCCTGCTCCACTACGTGCGTCGCGGCGTGCCCGTCTACTACATCGACCCCAACCCCGGCGAGGTGCCCGACGGCGTGACCGTCATCCGCAAGAAAGCCACCGAAGGCATGGCCGAACTCGCCGAAATTCTGCGACACAAGTACCTGTGAGACACAGCGGAGAATACGCCGGAAGCGAGGCCGAAGCCGTCGCCGCAGCAGCGCTCGGCCGCCCTGATGCCGTGGCCGAACTGGTCATGCACCGCTACCGCGACTACCTCGTGGCCGTCGTGCGCCGCAACCGAGTCGGCGCCGATGCCGACGAGGTCGACGAACATCTCCAGGCCTTCTATCTCCACCTCCTCACCCCGACAGGCACGGGCCAACTGCGCCTGCGCAACATCAACTCCTCCGGACAGCCCAGGCTATACATAGCCCGCGCACTGGACAACTTCCTCAACGACTCTTTCGAACGCGACTCACGCAACCCTGTCTGCACTCCCGGACTCGACGAAAACCGCACGCCCGACCGCGCCGACAATGCGCCCGACCGCCTCGAAACCCTCCGACGCCGCGAGGCCGAGATAGCGACCTTGCTCGACACCCTCGAGACGTGTGCCGACATGTCAGCCCGCGACCGATACATCCTCTATACATTCCTTCTCGGCGAGCGATTCGTCGGCGAGGGACGCCCGCTGCGGCTGCGCGACAAACTCGCCGAACAGCTCGGACTGCCCCCGTCGACAGTCTACAACGCATACTCCCGCGCTCTGTCCCGTCTCCGCGCCGCAGCCCAAGCCCGCCTCGCCCAAACCCTCGCCGACGATGAATGAAATCAGCAGCAGCGTGAGCTAGTTGAAATATCTGCGACACTTCCACTACATAGCCTGCGGAGGAATGTACGGCGTCGGACCATTTTTCGATTGTCCACTCCAGACTCTTGTCGTATCCGGGAGTGGCGATTTTCATGGACTATGTGCTCAGAATATATTATTATATTACTGTCCGCTAAACCCTAAAAAGGTGAGTCCAACTTCCTGCATGACAGAAGTTGGGCTTACTTTTTGTATATGACAAGCCCCTTCAGCAGTT
>JAIDUY010000098.1 GCA_029059965.1 Muribaculaceae bacterium | reverse complement strand
GCTGGGCGCGGGCTGGCGGGGAGGCTGTTCGGTCACGGGGAGAACCGTGGCGGTGCCGTACACCGTGGCCGAGGAGGAGAAGAGAACGTTGGGGCGCTTGAACTCCTTCATGAGCTCCAGTATGTTCATGTACGACACGAGGTTGTTCATGTAGTACTTGAGGGGCTCGGTCATGGACTCGCCGACGGCCTTGTATGCGGCGAAGTGGATGACGGTATTGAAATCATGACGCTCGAAGACGCCGCGCAGAGCGTTGATGTCGCAGGTGTCGACTTCTTCGAATGTTACCTTGCGGCCTACTATCATCTCGACGCCGAGTACTGCGGAGGGCTCGGAGTTGGAGAAGTTGTCGATCATGACCACATCGTAGCCGGCCTCGATGAGAGCCACTGCTGTATGTGTACCGATATATCCGGCACCGCCGGAGACGAGAACAGTTTCTTTCATATCTTGTTGTGGGGTGTTAGGCTTTAGGCTTTGAGCCTGCTTATTAGCAATTTAATTATGCATTATGCATTTTAAATTCTAAATTCAATCATGCATTCTGCATTCTTGATTTTCAATTCAATCAACGCGACGGGCGCCGTCGGAGATGACGACTTCGTACACCTTGGGTTCGTGGCCGTAGCGGGCCTTGAAGTCCTTGCGGGCCTTGGTGATGAACGCTTCGAGAAGGTCGTTCTTGACGAGGTTGATGGTGCAGCCACCGAAACCGCCGCCCATGATGCGCGAGCCTGTCACGCCGCATTCGCGAGCGATTTCGTTGAGGTAGTCGAGTTCCTCGCAGCTCACCTCGTAGTCCTTCGACAGACCGTTGTGGGTGGCGTACATACAGCAGCCTACGGTGTCGTAGTCGCCGGCGACGAGGGCGTCGCAGACGTCGAGCACGCGCTGCTTCTCTTCGATGACGAACTTGGCGCGGAGATAGTCCTCGGCTGTGATGTCGCTCTTGACGGCGTTGAGCTCATCCATTGTGGCGTCGCGCAGAGTCTCGATGCCGAGGCGCTTGGCCACGCGCTCGCAGGAAGCACGGCGCTTGTTGTAGGGCGAGTCGGCCAGCTCGTGCTTCACTACGGAGTCGAGAAGAACCAGGGTGTAGCCTTCGGGATGGAAGGGGAAGTATTCATATTCCATGGAGCGGCAGTCGAGGCGCATCAGGTGGTCTTTCTTGCCGAATACGGAAGCGAACTGGTCCATGATGCCACAGTTCACGCCGCAGTAGTTGTGCTCGGTGCTCTGCCCGATGCGGGCGAGCTCGAACTTGTCGATATTGTTGCCGTTGAACATATCGTTGATTGCGAAAGCGAAGCAAGATTCAAGAGCGGCCGAAG
>JAIDUY010000097.1 GCA_029059965.1 Muribaculaceae bacterium | reverse complement strand
CCGCAAGCTCGTCGGCGGCAATGAAACGCACCGAGTTGGCATCGACGATTATAGCGCGCTCCACGCGGCGTCCGCCCGAGCGCTGCATAGGCGCATAGTTGCGGAACGACTCCGACACCAGATTATAGGGCGGAATAGTCGTAATCGAATTATCCCAGTTGCGCACCTTCACCGTAGTCAGCGAAATATCTATCACCTCACCGTTTGCATCGTGCTTGTCGCACACAATCCAGTCGCCACGGTGAATCATCTTGTTGGCCGTGAGCTGTACCGAAGCCACAAGGCCGAGAATAGTGTCCTTGAACACCAGCATCAGCACCGCCGCCGAAGCGCCGAGGGCGGCAAGAATCGTCGCCGGCGAGCGACCTGCAATCACGCTCACCGAGTATATCACCGCGATGCCTATCATGATGAGCTGCACCATCTGGAACACACCCTTGACGGCATAGGCATGCAGCGAAGGCCTTTTCAGGAAAGCCTCATAAAGATTGCGTATCAGAATGACGAATATCCACACCACCGTGCCGACGATATAGAGCGTGGTGAGCACGGCGAGCCAGCGGAACGAACCGTTGCCGAAAAACTGCGGCAGCAGCCACTTGACGATGATGGCCGGTGCCAGCTGCGACACCGCCCTCAGGAAAGCCGGATTAAGGAGATCGTCGTCCCATGTCGTCGAAGTGCGGCTGATGATACGCTCAAGCAGACGCAGCACCCCGTTGGTGATATAGTAGAAAATCACCGACAGTAAGGCTATGCCCAGCAGAGCTATAATGTCGGAAACGAACTCGCCGTAAGCAGGCGTCACATGTTCGGCAAGCAGAGTCTTGAGCATTTCAATCATGGCGAAACGACTGGAAAGGAGTGGACGGAAAAAGGTAAAAAAAAATGGGCAAGCTTACTACATCGCACCGCTACGACCCATTACCCTTGCTTCGGTCAAGACCTGGGGGATTCATGGGGAGCTGGTCGTGTAGGACTTACCCGACGACAAAATTAGTGCTAATATTCCGAACAGCCAAGCCACACCGCATTTTTTAACGCTTTTTATCTAACGAAACCTCCGAGCGCCGAATTACAGGGCAGACGCAAGTAATTTGATTCAGCGGAAACGTAAGTCGGCGTCCTGCCGGACGCCATGCGTGGGTGGGTGCGTAGTCACGGCACACCTCCGCCTTTGGCTCCGGTGTGCCGTGTTATGAGTAAGTCGGCCTCCTTGCCGGAGGCCCCGTGAGCGGGAAACGTTGGGCCACTAAAGCGTGTCTATGATTATTTCGCATCGTATTGCCGAAAATGGCGTCCGGCAGGACGCCGACTTATCGTAGCACGGTACACCGCAGCAGACTGCCGAAACTGGCGCCCGGAGGACGCAGACTTATCGTAGCACGGGACACCGCAGCAGACTGCCGAAAATGGCGTCCGGAGGACGCCGACTTATCGTAGCACGGTACACCGCAGCGTAGCGGAGGTGTGCCGTGACCTACACCCATCCCGCAACGTGGCGTCCGGCAAGACGCCGACTTATCGTAGCACGGTACACCGCAGCGTAGCGGAGGTCTGCCGTGACCTACGCCCATCCCGCTACGTGG
>JAIDUY010000096.1 GCA_029059965.1 Muribaculaceae bacterium | reverse complement strand
ACATAGACGTCAGCATATTGCAAGCGCATACTATGTCGGCGAGCTTGGCAAATGGCGACTTTCCGCCAATTTCGACGCTCTATGGCAGGCGAACGACCGTCACAATGCAGAACATGAAATTTCGACATTGAACCCCGAACGGGACTTAACTACTATCAATAATGTCGACAACCGTCTTATTGCGACCAACATTACGGCTACTCTTCCTGTCGGGAAAGGTGATGTGACATTCGGGACAGAAGTAAGCAGTATTCACCGAACTGACAGGTATAAGGGAAACGCAGATTACATCGCCGACAGTGATATTACTACAAGTGAGACTTCAACGGCTCTGTTTGCCGAGACCGAACAGGATTTCGGAACCTTATCGGCAAGTTTGGGATTGCGCTGGGAATATACCGATTCCAAGTATAAGCAAAACGGGCTGCTCAGCGCTGAACAGAGTCGCAAATACCACAATCTCGCGCCATCGGCCTCCATATCATTCCCGGCAGGCAGCGTCAGGGTACGTCTTTCATATATGAGAAAGACTTCGCGTCCGGCATTCGAGCAACTCAGTTCTGCCGTAAAATATATCGACAGATACAGTTATGAATCGGGCAATCCGAACTTGAAACCGATATATCGTGATTATATTTCGGCAACGGCTTCATGGAATAATATTGTCCTGCAACTGGAATACTGTTCAACCAAAAACTATTTCATGTGGCAGACGTCGGAATATCCCGGCATGGATGCCATCACACTGCTGACTATGGTGAATATGCCGAGGTTCAATACTTATGGAGCTTACATAAATTACTCGCCTACCCTGTTCGGATGTTGGCACCCCTCTGTCATGGCCGGAGTCAATGCCCAGGATTTCAGTTTGACACACGACGGTAAAGTCGTCAAGCTGAACCGACCTTTGGGAATTTTCCGTTTCGACAATGCCATACACCTCCCTTTGGATATGTGGCTGAATGTCGACTTCTCGGCAAGGACTTCCGGTAATGGCGACAATTGCTATGTCAGACCGTATTGGCAATGCAATGTCGGGCTATACAAATCATTCGCCAATGACACTTGGAACGTCAGATTGCAGCTCAATGATGTTTTCGACACCTGGAGGCAGAAACTGGTTTTATACGATGCGATGAGCTCTATATCAATTGAGAAGATTTATGACACACGCGACCTGTCGCTTACTATAAGATGCAAATTCAACTCCGCGCAGTCGCGATACAAGGGACGCGGAGCAGGTAATGCGGCAAAGGAACGATTCTGAACTTGAATGTTTTTCGGACTCCATTCTCGCGTTTTTTCGTATCTTTGCACAAAACACCACAGGGACATGGAATATCTTGAAACCGAGAGAATGATTCTCCGCTCGTGGGAACGGAAAGACTTGCCTTTGTTCGCTGCCATGAACAAGGACGAGCGCGTCATGCGCTACTTCCCGTCTACTATGACCGATGAACAGTCCGAAGCTTTTTTCAACAGGATTCGGGATGAGTTCGACCGGAACGGCTGGGGGCTGTTTGCGGTTGAATTGAAATCGACAGGATGCTTTATCGGTTATGTCGGATTGCACGAAATCGGCTTCGACGCGGACTTTACGCCCGGCGTGGAAATCGGCTGGCGGCTTGCTGCCGAATGTCACGGACAGGGTCTGGCGACTGAAGCCGCTGCCGCGGTATTGAAGTTTGCCGAGGCCAATGGTCTGCCGATATTATATTCTTTTACTGCGAAACCTAACATACCGTCCGAGAGGGTGATGCAAAAAATCGGCATGAAGCGAGCGGGAGAATTCGACCACCCTTCACTACCGCCAGATTCCCCCTTGCGGAGGCATATACTCTATCGGATTGAGTTTGACAAGAGATGAAACGCGTGATTGTGCTGGGCTGCCCCGGAGCCGGCAAAAGTACTTTCAGTCGCAGGCTGGCGGCTAAGACAAGCTTGCCGCTCTACTATCTGGACATGATATGGCATCGTCCGGACCGTAGCGTTATCGGTGCTGACGAATTCGACAGGATTCTAAAAGAGCTTCTCGCCAAAGACGAATGGATAATCGACGGGAACTATGCCCGCACGCTGCCCGTCCGATTCGCTCATTGCGACACGGTATTCTATTTTGATTTACCTACGGAGCTCTGCGTCGAAGGCGCAAAGTCGCGCCTCGGCAAGAAACGGGACGACATGCCGTGGACGGAAGATGAACTTGACCCTGAGTTCCTGCGGTGGATTCTCGATTTCCACCGTGATGTCGCTCCCGGAATCGACCGCCTGCGATGAACATGATTAATGAAAATACTTTGTGAATGATTCCGCAAAACATCCTTGACATAAACACGCGTTCTGACTTCCGCGAATGGCTTACGGCTAACAGCACAACTGAAAAAGAGTGCTGGATTGCCGTGAAGCGTGGCAAGACACCGCCGGAAGATACTTTGTGGTATCTCGACGCGGTGGAAGAGGCTCTATGCTTTGGCTGGATTGATTCGACTGTCAAAAATGTCGATGGCGTCACACTCCAGCGTTTCGGGCCTCGGACCAAATCAGGAAAGTGGACAGAACTCAACAAAGAACGATGCCGACGACTTGAACGCCTCGGATTGATGACCGAGAATGGGCGTGCAGCCTGTCCGAATCTTGACGATGAATTTGTGATTATTCCGGAAATACTCTCGCCTTTCAAGGCGCGCCCAACAGCCTGGAGGAATTTCCGCAACTTTCCTCCGCTATATCAGAGAGTAAGGATTGACAATATCCAAAGGGTTGTTTCAAAGCCGGAACTATTTAATAGCCGCTTGCAAAAACTGATCGAAGCAAGCGAACGAGGCGAGATGATAGGCGACTGGCATGATTGTGGACGCCTTCTGGACTATTAGAGATTATTTGAATTTAACTTTATGAAATCACTGAAAACGTATTTGTCTTTATTCATAACAGTCTGATTCAGACTGCAAAAGTAATTTCAAATCGTTGCGCGGCAAAATCTGCTATAACAGATTGAATTTCAATAATTTCAATACGCTCTTATGCTTTTTGGCGGACACTAATGGAAAGCAGTAATCCGAATTCAACTGGATAATCGGCCTTCGTCTTCCCGCCACACCCGAACAAATCAAAGAATGGATAGAACAATAATACCGGCCAACTGAAGCGACAGTGTATAATGGTACGGATTGCGGCGTAATTGATAAGTGTCGGTGCTGTGATATTGAGTATTTTTGCAGTCGGAAGATATAATGTCATATCCGTGAACCGACTATTCATAACTCTTATCGCAGCCGCACTGGCTGTTTCATTTACAATGGCACAACCGACAAAAATAGTACAGAGCGCGGGTCGTCAGCAGCTTGGCGACTTCGCTCCCGAGTTTGCACATCTGAACGACGATATCCTGTTCGGCGAGGTGTGGAGCCGCAACGATCTGCTTTCGCTCCGCGACCGCAGTCTGGTGACAATCACCGCGCTCATCTCGCAGGGCATCACCGACAGCTCGCTGTCCTACCATCTGCGTACGGCACGGCAGAACGGCATCACCCGCACCGAAATCGCCGAAATCATAACCCACATAGCCTTCTACGCCGGATGGCCCAAAGCATGGGCTGCCTTCAATCAGGCCAAAGAGGTGTGGGCCGACGACATCATCGGTGACGACGCACTTGCCGAGTTCGCCCGTTCCATGATTTTCCCCGTCGGAGAGCCCAATACGGCCTATGCCGCCTACTTTACCGGCAATAGCTATCTGGCTCAGATTTCAAGCGAGCAGATACCTTTCGCCAATGTTACTTTCGAACCCGGATGCCGCAATCACTGGCACGTCCATACGGCTGCCGAGGGCGGCGGTCAGATGCTCGTGGGTGTGGCTGGCCGCGGATGGTATCAGGAAGAAGGCAAACCGGCCGTAGAGATTATGCCCGGAACGGTCATCCACATTCCGGCCAACGTCAAGCACTGGCACGGCGCTGCCGCCGACTCCTGGTTCGCTCACCTTGCGTTCTCCGTCCCCGGGGAGCAGTGTGGTACGGTATGGCTCGATTCCGTCTCGGACAGCGAGTACTCCGCCGCAGGCTGTGAGTGAGACTCTGCATTCCCCTATCCGACGGTAAAGGCGCCAAGGCGTGTCGAATAGTCGGGCGATTTCATGGCCCGGCGTATGGCATTGACGAACTTGACGCTTTTGCCGTCGGCGCCTTTGTCCCTGTACTGCTGGGCGCCCAGCACCACGGTGTCGGCGCCGAGGCGCCCGTTGATGATGTCGAGCGCCGATGACACGTCGCGCAGTTTACGGCTTCGCTCGGGTTCGTAGCTGAACAGGTCGGTCTGCACGGCGTCTGCTCCTGATATGCCGGCCACCATCACCCCGGCGCGTTTGTAGTGTATGCCGCTGCGGTAGATGCCCGCGAGTAGGGACGTCGCGGCTTCGACAATCTCGCCCGTCGTGGCGGTGGGTGTCAGAAAAGTGTGCAGGCCGCTGCGGTCATACTGCGGAAGGTCCTCGCGGAAGTGGTTGGACTGGATGAAGACCGACACTGTGGCGCACACAGACTCCTGCCGCCTCAGCTTCAGGGCGCAGCGGGCGGCGTAGTTGGCCACATGGCTGCGCAGGTCGTCGAGCGCTGTGAGCATCGACGGGAAGCTGCGGCTTGTCATGATGCTTTTCTTGACTACGCCTTCGAGTCCGTCGACATCAATGACGCTGTCGCCGTTGAGTTCGGCCCAGGTGCGCTCGCCCGTGACATGATAGCGCGAGCGTACCCACTGCCGCGGGCGGCTGGCGAAATCGAATGCAGTGTGTACGCCGCAGCGTTCAAGTGACGCGACTGTGCGGCGCCCTATGCCCCATACATCGCCCACGGGAACGAGCCGCAGCGCTTTCTGCCGCTGGTCGTCGGTGCCTATCATGCAGCATTTGCGGTATGCGGGATAGCGTTTGGCGAAGCGGCTTGCCAGTTTGGCCAGTGTCTTGGTCGGAGCTATGCCGAGGCTCACGGGCATTCCGGTGCAGCGCAGTACTTTGGCGCATACTTCCCTGCCCCATGCGTCAAGGCTGTCCGTACGGAGTCCCGACAGGTCCAGGAAGGCTTCGTCGATGGAGTACTGCACGAGGTCGGGCACTTCGGCGCGCAGCACGTCCATGACCCGCGCCGACATGTCGCCGTACAGTGTATAGTTCGACGAAAAGGCAACGATGCCTGCGTCGGGGTACTGCTCCATAAGCTGGTAGTACGGCATGCAGTCGCGTATACCCATGTTCTTGACCTCCTTCGAACGCGCCACCACGCAGCCGTCGTTGTTGCTCAGCACCACGACGGGCTTGTCGGCGAGGTCGGGACGGAACACTCTTTCGCACGAGCAGAAAAAGTTGTCGCAGTCTATGAGTCCTACCATCTTTCGGAGCCGGGTCTGCGTCGGCGGTTGGCCTTGATCGTGTACAGTACCACGCCCCATACCGAGAACGAACATTCGGGGGTGATTTCGATGGGACGGTAGCGGGGATTCGACGGCATGAGGCTCAGGCGGTCAGGCCCCGTGAAGCGCAGCCGCTTGAGGGTGAATTCTCCGTCGAGGCAGCATACGGCAAGGTCGCCGTGTTCGGGCTCGACAGATTTGTCGACGACGAGAATATCGCCTTCGGTTATGCCCTCGCCGCTCATCGAGTCGCCGACGACACGGGCGTAGAATGTCGAGGCGGGATGTTCTATCAGTTCGCGGTTGAGGTCGATGCTCTCGGATATGTAGTCCTGTGCCGGGCTCGGGAATCCGGCGCGTATGCCCGCGTCGGCATATTGCAGGCGCAGTTCGGTGGATGTGTCTGTCAGATAGATGCGTAGCGCTGTCATGTGTTGAATGTTTTCCGGGTCGGATGGGCCGCGATTGTTTGCGGTTCAAAAATAGCCGTCGGCCGGTGCATGATTCTTGCCCACGTCCGCTAAAAAATACGCAGGTGCCAATCGAGTAGGAGGTAAACACTAATCATAGGGTGTTTATCTCCTACTTTCGTGTTTACCGTCCTCTCACACCACCG
>JAIDUY010000095.1 GCA_029059965.1 Muribaculaceae bacterium | reverse complement strand
ATCAACTGGAGGGCGTCGCGGCCGCAGCTACTGCCGCCGAGTCCGACCAGGTGAATGCCTACGGCCTTATCTACCTGCCACACCATGCGCACGGCAACGGGACGGACGGCAGGGCCGGACAGACCGCCCGTGACGGTGGAGAGGACGGGACGGCGGCGCTCGACGTCGACGGCCATGCCCAGCAGTGTGTTGATGAGCGACACGCTGTCGGCGCCGGCGGCTTCGACGGCCAGGGCGATGTCGGCTATGGAGGTGACGTTGGGCGACAGCTTCACCATAAGATGGCGCGGCCAAGCCTTGCGCACGGCCGACACCACCTCGGAGGCGCCGGCGCACGATGTGCCGAATGCCATGCCGCCCTGCTTGACGTTGGGGCAGGATATGTTGAGCTCGATGGCGTGAATGCCCTCCAGGGTGGCGAGCCTTTCGGCGGTGGCGACATAGTCGGCCACGCAGGCGCCGGAGACGTTGACGATGACCTCGGTGCCGCAGTCCTTGATTTCAGGATAGATTGCAGTGGCGAAGTACTCCACGCCCTTGTTCTGCAGGCCTACGGCATTGAGCATACCCGAGGGAGTCTCGGCCATGCGCGGGTAGGGGTTGCCCTGGCGCGGCTCCAGAGTGGTGCCTTTGACGATAATGCCGCCGAGGCGGGCGAGGTCGTAGAAGTCCGAGTATTCGCTTCCGTAGCCGAACGTTCCGGATGCCGTCAGCACGGGGTTGGCGAGCCTGAGCCCGCCGAGGTTTACGCTCAAATCTGCCATGTCAGTTCCTTTGTGTTGAAAACGGGACCGTCAGAGCATACGCATCGACGTCCGGTGGTAGTATCTTCCACGCAGCACAGGCACGCGCCCAGGCCGCAGGCCATCTTGTTCTCTAGCGACACCTCGCATTCCACGCCTGCCGCGGCAGCCATGGAGGCCACGGCGCGCATCATGGGCAGCGGACCGCAGGTCTGCACGATGTCGAAGGCGCCCGCACTGCATATGGGGTGGGCGGTGACCAGACCGTGGAATCCGGCCGAGCCGTCGTCGGTGCACAGGTGCAGGTCGGCCACTTCGGCAAGATGGTCGAGCAGGGCGGCGGGCGGAGTGGTGCGTTCGCCGTAGACGAGCTGCGCGCGGATGCCACGGGCGGCATAGGCCTTGGCGAGGCAGTACATCGGGGCGATGCCGACGCCGCCGCCGACCAGCAGGGGACGGCGGCCTTCCATGCTGAACGGACGGCCTAAGGGAGCCACCGCCTGCAGCGCATCGCCGGGGCGGCACTGCGCGAGTGCGGTGGTACTTGTGCCGACAACTTTGACAAGGAGTTCGAGGACGCCGTCGTGGCAGTCGAATACCGATATGGGGCGGTTCAGAAGTGCTCCCGAGGTGGGAATCCGGAGTTCGACGAACTGTCCGGCTGTCATTTCGGGCATCGGCTCACCGTCTGCGCGGGTCAGACACAGCCACAGCAGGTCGGGGCGCAGAGCTTGATTACGCTCGATGACAAGGTCAAGGATGAATTTCTTTGGCATGGGTAGGGGATAAAGCGAAAGCCGATTGGCAATGACTTGCTAATCGGCTTGCAGCTATATGCATTTAGAAGTAAATTGTGGCGGGAACGAGAATTGAACTCGTGACCTCCGGGTTATGAATCCGACGCTCTAACCAACTGAGCTATCCCGCCGTTTGCGAGTGCAAAGTTAGGCACTTTTTTTTATTCTGCAAAATTTTCTTGCACTTTTTTTGAAGAAAAATTGCGAATGGCCCGTGTAGGCTGTGCTGAAAATGCCATAAAAGTCATGGCACTCAGTTGAATAGAAAAATGAAAATTCCTCGGCCCTCGTCTTTATACAGGAATAACGAGCATGGGGATGTCGGTCTGGAAAAGAATTTTATGTGCGAGGCCCGGGTTGAAGAGGCGGCTGAAAGCGTTGCGGCGCCTGTTGGGAATGACAATCAGGTCGAAGTGATGCTCTTCGTTGAGCTTGGCAAATTCTTTGTCGCCGTCGCTCTGGCGTACGGGAACGCTCACAAAGTGGTAGTGGCTGAAGTTATCGCGGCAATAGTTGCTGAGGCGCAGCAGTGCTTTGTCGGCCGAGCGGTCGCTGAAACGCCGTTTTTTTGGTATGTGCACTATCGTTACGGAGGCTTCTTTTGTGCCGTACAGGCGGTAGAGAGTGTCGATAGCGAGGATGTCGTTTTGGTCGAGATTGCTGAAATACAATATCTTCTTTGGCTCCAGCAGTGCGGCCGACTCCGACGGCTCGGGCACGGTAAGCACTGTGAAGCGCCCCTCGTCGAGCACCTCTGCGGTTACACTGCCTATCATTTCGCTCTCTTTCTTCTCAGCTCCGCGCGTACCCATTACGATGAGTCGGGGAGGGTTTATGCGGGCGTATTCTATGATTGCGTCTTCGGGCACTCCTTCCACAACAGTATGGTCGAATTTCACCATAGGGGCCTCGCCGCGCTTCATGGCAGAGCGAAGGCGGTCGGCAAAATGCTCCATAAGCTTGCGCGCGTTCGCCACAAGCTGTTCGCGAGCGCCTGTCTCGCCTATAT
>JAIDUY010000094.1 GCA_029059965.1 Muribaculaceae bacterium | reverse complement strand
CAACTACTTCGAAATCAACCACGTGGCTTACCGTGCAGAAAAGCACGGATTTGAAGACTGCTTCCTCAATGCCGCATACTACGACTTCCCCGTAGAACCCGTAGGCGAGAGCATCAAAGTCAAGAATATCGGCACAGAGGTCAAGACCATCGAGCTCGAACATCTCGGTTACGTAAACTATGTTGAAGTAAGCGAAGCCACCGAAGTTCCCCGCCGCACTCCCGTACTCTTCGAGAGCATTTCCGACAACGCTGAAGACAATATTCTGCGCATCGTATGGGAAGATCAGGCAGGTGACTACAACCCCGAAGCTCCCGACGTTGCTCCCGACCCCGACCCCCGTCCCGAAGGCTTCGAAGTATCTGACGAAGAAGTGTCGACCCAGTACGTGATTTCACGCGCAGCAGGCGCAAGCACAAGCTACGGTGTACTTCTGAGCTCGGCCGCCGATGCATCCACCCTCAAGAACGCTCACGGCATCGAAATTCCCGCAGGACATACGGCTTACGCCCTGACAACCCGCGAGGATAAGATTTCGGCAGAGACAAACAAGGTAATGCGCACTCCCTGGTTCACTCAGGCATCGACCATCCCCGCAAACCAGGCATTCCTTGTCAGCAACAGCGAATCGGCAGACCCCGGCATCAGCCTCGAGAAACCCGCCGATGAATCCGGCGACACCGTAGGTATCAACGGCGTAGAAGTCGGCAACCAGCAGCCCGACGTAATCTACGACCTCCAGGGACGTCGCGTCAACGCAGTGAAAGCCGGTGGAATCTACATCCTCAACGGCAAAAAGATTCTCGTACGTTAATAATATATGAAACAATACTTCATATTCCTTACATTGGCATTGGCCGCCATCCTGACGGCCAATGCCGGTGGTACATACTATTCTAAAGCCACCGTTTCCGTTGCTTCGGGCGAAGGAAAGGTCTATGTATCTGCTAATTCGGATGCATCGACAGCAACAAGCGCCGAAGCGACCCAGGGCGTGGACGCACTCAGTGCTTCCGGCAAAAGTTCGCATCACGTCTGGTATCTGTTTGCCAATCCGGCACCGGGCTACGGATTCAAACAGTGGAACGACGGTTCCACCGAGAATCCACATAGAGTTACCGTGACTGCCGAGGGCAATGAAAGGAATCCGACGAAATTCTCTTATTCTGCAACATTCGAACCGTCGGCTCTTGTGGTAAAAAGCTCCGACACCGCTTTGGGTACCGCAAGTATAAGCAAGAACATAAACGCAGTAGGCGATGCAGTCAATCTTACGGCTCAATTCGTCAAACCCGCAGGCAGTAGCGAATTTACCGCCACACACGTCGGAAGACTCGTTCAGTTCGACGGATGGTACAATGAAGCGGGAGAAAAGCTGTCGGATCAGATGACTTTCAGCTACACCGTACAAAAGGAGGAAACCCTCGAGGCACGATTCAGCCGTGAGTTTGCAATCAAGACAGATGATAGCGGAAATATCTACGGTTATTATCGTCTTGAATGTCCTTCCGGCGCCGCCAGTCAGCATTACTTCTTATGCCTGACAGGAGGATTTAAGGTGAGCGTTACCGATAAACGGACACTCTATGGAGTCGTGGAGTTCAATCAGCAGCCGGGAACAGCATATGCACAATCGGATGCCGTTTACTCTGATGCCGGCAGCATATTCTATGTGACAGGCAAAGCAGATATGGACAAACTGCAGAGCCGTAATTCCCGCACGACTGTAGCGACCAATCTTGTTGCAGAAGCGCAGGGAACCAGTACTCAGGATGTAACCGGTCAATCACTCAATCTTCTTGCGGGAGCTACAGCCGGCCACCATATCCTTTCGGTGTCAAGCTACTCGATTCAGCTGACGTATAATAAGCGCACTTGGGTGACAACAGACAAACCCGGCAACAATTCCTACCGCGACGCCGGTGACTTCGAGATTCAGCCTGTAGACTTAGAGCACGTCGAGACAAGCTATTTCGGCGCAAAGCCCGACGCGGCTATGGAATACGACGGAGGCTACTGGAC
>JAIDUY010000093.1 GCA_029059965.1 Muribaculaceae bacterium | reverse complement strand
CCGCCACCTGACGACTCAACGAGCATGCCGAATTCCTAACTGTCGGCTGTGGCCTTGCGGCTCCCGCCCCTGTCGACGACCTGCTGCGCTACGTCGACCCCCATCCCTTCGTGCCCGCTTCAGACGACCGCCTGCGTGAACGCTGCGAGGAAATCGTCGGCATCCAGGCCTCGGCTCTCGCCAAACGCCTCGACGCCACCCGCACCCGCACGCTTGTGATTGGCATTTCCGGAGGTCTCGACTCGACCCTCGCCCTTCTTGTGGCTGTCAGGGCCTTCGATATGCTCGGCCTGCCCCGCGAGGGTATAGTCGGCGTGACTATGCCCGGATTCGGCACCACCGGACGCACTCACGGCAATGCACTCGACCTCATGGCAGCCCTCGGCGTGACTTCCCGCGAAATTTCCATCGTCAAGGCTGTCGAGCAGCACTTCGCCGACATCGGCCAGGACCCGAAGGTGACCGATGTGACTTACGAGAACAGCCAGGCACGCGAGCGCACGCAGATTCTCATGGACCTTGCAAACAAGCTCGGCGGCATGGTGCTCGGTACAGGCGACCTCTCGGAGCTCGCCCTCGGCTGGGCGACCTACAACGGCGACCACATGAGCATGTATGCCGTCAACGCCGGCGTTCCCAAAACCCTTGTCCGCCACCTCGTAGGCTACTTCGCCGACAGCACTGACAGCGAAGAAGTGCGCCGCCCCCTGCTCGATATTATCGACACGCCCATCAGTCCCGAGCTGACCCCCGCCGCAGCCGACGGCACCATCGCACAGAAGACCGAAGACCTCGTCGGACCCTACGAACTCCACGACTTCTTCCTGTACTACACTCTGCGCTACGGCTTTACCCCCGAACGCATCTACTTCCTCGCCCGACACGCTTTCGGTGACGCATACAGCGAGGAGACTCTGCGCAAGTGGCTTCACAACTTCTTCCGCCGCTTCTTTAACCAGCAGTTCAAGCGCTCGTGCCTGCCCGACGGCCCCAAGGTCGGCAGCGTATGCCTCTCGCCGCGCGGCGACTGGCGCATGCCCTCCGATGCGTCGTCGGCCGAATGGCTCAAGTTCTAATTTCTGAATAAATACAAAAAAACGAGGGGCGCTCCGACGTGGGGCGCCCCTTGCTATGCTTATAGAATTGAGTTTTTTACTTGATGACTGCAAGGCCGCCGAGGGCGGTTTCCTTGTAGAGCGATGGTATGTCGTGGCCGGTCTGCTTCATCACCTCGACGATGCGGTCGAATGTCACGCGGTGGCTGCCGTCGCTGAACGCCGAGTAGAGATTGGCGTCGAGGGCGCGGGCTGCGGCGTAGGCGTTGCGCTCGATGCAGGGAATCTGCACGAGGCCGCACACGGGGTCGCAGGTCAGGCCCAGGTGGTGCTCGAGACCCATCTCGGCCGAGTATTCAATCTGTGCCACGGTACCGCCGAAGAGTTGCGAGGCTGCCGCCGCCGCCATTGCGCAGGCTACGCCGACCTCGCCCTGGCAGCCGACTTCGGCGCCCGAGACAGAGGCGTTGGTCTTGACGACGTTGCCGAACAGGCCGGCGGTCGCCAGGGCGCGCAGTATGCGCTGCTCGCTGAAGCCCTTGGAGGTGTGAAGATGGTAGAGCACGGCCGGAACCACGCCGCACGAGCCGCAGGTGGGTGCCGTGACGATTCTGCCGCCGGCGGCATTCTCCTCGCTCACGGCGAGGGCGTAGGCGTAGACAAGGCCTCGGCTCTTGAGGCTCTTGTTGTGGCCCTCGGCATGGACGTAGTAGCTCACGGCCTTGCGGCGCACGCCGAGTCCGCCGGGCAGGACGCCCTCGGCCTCGATGCCGCGCTCGACGGCTTCCTTCATCACCTGCCATACCTCTTTGAGATAGTCCCAGATGCCGGAACCCTCGCACTTGTCGACATACTCCCAGTACGAAGTGCCTTCGCGCTCGCACTCGGCCTGTATGTCCTTGATATGCGACAGGGGATAGATGTCCGGACCGGAGGTGCGCTGCATGCCTTCCTCGACTATGTCGCCGCCGCCTACGGAATAGACGGTCCAGCTGTCCGTTTCCTTGCCTTCGGAGTCGAACGACTTGAAGGTCATGGCGTTGGTGTGGAAGGGAAGCAGTGTGTCAGGCTTCCATACGATTTCTGTCGGAGCAAGCGGCGAGAGTACACTGAGAATGGCCTGGTCGGTAAGGTGGCCGCGGCCTGTGGCGGCGAGGGCGCCGAAGAGTGTCACCTCGTAGCGCGAGGTGCCGGAGGTGCGTCCGGCGAAGACCTCGGCGGCTTTGCGAGGGCCCATCGTGTGCGACGACGACGGGCCGTTGCCTATCTTGTAGAGTTGTCGGAGCGATTCCATGTCAGTCGGTTCAGGCTTAGGCGGTTTTCTGCTGCGAGCCGAAGGTCTCGCGGATAATCCACACGGCGAGGGCGCCAAGCAGAAGCAGTATTCCCGAGACTACGAGCATGCAAACAGTCATCGGAGCGCCGGCCGAGGGGCCTTCAGTTACGGTCGGGAAGAGGTGCAGGATGAGACCGCCGCACAGTGCGGCCACAATCTGCGGCAGGCAGATGGAGCAGTTGAACAGGCCGAGGTAGGTGCCGATATTGCCGCCCGAAAGAGCGTTGGTGAGTATGGTGAACGGCATCGACAGCATGGCGGCCCAGGCGCAGCCCATCAGGGCGTAGCTCACAAACAGCAGATACTGGTTGTGGATGAAGAATACCGATACGAAGCCTACTGCACCGATGAGGAGGCTGACAGAGTAGCCGAGCTTACGGTTGCGGAAGGCAGCGATGACGATGGCCCACAGGACGGCGGCTATGCCCTGGATGGCAAGCAGAAGACCGTTCCAGTCGCCGGCGCTCTGGTACTGCGCGGTGGCGGGGTTGAGCACGGTGGAGTAGTTGACGCTCACCTGTTCGGACACGCTGAATGCGGGGATGGGCGAGGTCTGTTCGAGCACATACTCGCCGGTGTGCTCGTCGAGCGAGGCGATGTGTGCAAGAGTCAGCGCCGTACCGGGCTCGACGAGCTGAAGCTCGCTGACGGCCTTTGCGGGTGCCGTGAGGGTGATGCAGTTGTGGTCGACGTTGATGATGGCTCCGGCGGGAGCGAGGTCGCCGCCTGCAACGTTGAATTTGGGCGAGCCGTTTTCCATTACGGGCTGTCCGTTGTCGACCAGTACGTTGCCGTCGTAGATGACCCGCTCGGCACGCTTGAACTCGCCGTTGACCTCAATGCCGGCAAGCATGAGGCGGCCGTTCTCAATGACGGGGGTCTGTCCGTTGAAGATGAATTTGTCGTTATATGCCTTGCCGTCAATACTTATGCCCTCGACTTTCTGCATCGAAGGAGCGTCGAAGGCCTGAAGGGCCACGGCGTCGGTCGAGTAGGTCCACATGTAGAGGAAGGCTGCCCAGCAGAAGAACTGCACCAGTCCGACAGTCCAGAACACCTTGGGTGCCTTGACCAGCAGCTTGAACATGTTTTCCTTGGGTGCTTCTTTCTTGCTCTCCTGAATGCCGTGGAAGAGGGCGTATTCGTGGGGAGGCATCTCCTTGACCTTGGCGAAGGTGTAGACCACGCACACAAGCAGGATGATGGCGCCGATATAGAACGCCCATGTCACTGTCGGGGGCACCTCGCCGGAAGGCGCGGTGTTGCTCAGGAACCATGCCAGAACGAAGGGAGCGACATAGCCCACCACCGAACCGGCGTTGCAGAGGAAGGACTGGATGGAGTAGGCCAGACC
>JAIDUY010000092.1 GCA_029059965.1 Muribaculaceae bacterium | reverse complement strand
GCTGCGGCGTCGTCGATGGTACGTCCCAGTACCTCCATATCCTTAGGGCTGCGGACGAGGATAATCTGCGAGTTGCCGCCCGAAATGAGCAGACACAGATAGGGGAATGGCGGCACGCGGTCGTCCTCCTTCTCGCGCACGAAGTGCGACAGCACATGGGCGTGCAGGTGGTTGACATCTATTATAGGAGCCTTGAGGGCGAGCGACAGCCCCTTGGCAAAGCTCGTGCCCACCAGCAGCGAGCCGATGAGGCCGGGGCCGCGGGTGAAAGCAATGGCCGAAATGTCCTCGCGCTCCACGCCGGCGCGGCGCAGGGCGGCGTCGACCACCGGGACGATGTTCTGCTGATGGGCGCGCGATGCCAGCTCGGGCACGACGCCGCCATATTCCTCGTGTACGGTCTGCGAGGCGATGACATTGCTGCGCAGCAGGCCGTCGACGATTACTGCCGCCGAGGTGTCGTCGCAGCTGGACTCTATTCCTAAGATTACGTTGGGTTTTCTCAAGATTGACAGGGTTAAGCGTTAACTTTCAGCCGCCGGGCCGGCATGCTGCCGCCGGCGACGGCTCAGAATATGTAGCTGATGCCGAGGGACACCTGAGCCGTCGAATAGCTCTTCACAAAGGTGTAGCGGCCCTCGAGACTAAGCTTCAGGCTCGATGTGCAGCGCAGCTCCACGCCTGCGCCCACGTCGGCGCCGAAGCGGTTGGAGTGGCTGGTGACATCCTTGTCCGCCTGCGAGTCGTAGGTGTGGCGAGTCCACGACACGTATTCCACACCTGCAAGGGGGTAGAGCGCCACCTTGTCGTTCTCGAAGCCGAAGGGCACATGCACGTTGAGTGCGACACTCAGCGCATCCATGTCCTTGTTGCGGAAAATCACCGAGGCCTCCGGGGCAAGACGCACACGGCGGCTCAGCGAGTACTGGAACACCAGTCCGGCCGACACGGAGTTGTTCTTGCCCACGTAGCCCACGCGGGGGCCGAAAGATTTCTCGCCCCTGCGCAGTTCGGCGCCCGCCTCGGCGGGCAGCAGAACGGCTGTGGCAAGTGCGGCGCACAGTGCGGCGCGGCGGATATAATGTGATGTCTTATGCATAGTCATAGCGCTACAAAATTACAGATTTTCTTTCGGAGGCACAAAAAGTACACATAAGAAAACACATCTTATATAATTTTGGTTTAACGGAGCTTCGCATTCTTAGCCCCGGCGTGCCCCGCGCCGAGGCCGATTCGGGCCTCCGCATCCCTGTCGGTTGGCCTAAAGGGTATCATTGTTGTCCGCTATGGGATGGTTAAATAGTGTTAAGTGATGAGCCTCATTTAAAAACTTTAATTAAATTAGCGCAGTCAAAGTATACACTTTTGACGATGGCAATACATAAATTTTAACTAAAAAACGCATTATTAAGACATTAGAACATCACACCGACCGATGCCGCACTTTAATAGGCGGCACAATCTAACCATGATTATCTAAAACACAGAAAGAAAAGAAAAACTAACTCAACACGAATAATCGAAAACGGAGAGGGCCCGCCTGTCGGGAAATCCGCGGCATCACCCGAACCGATTGCGCTAATTCAATCATCAAATCATCTTTATGAGAAAGCATCTATTTGTGACAATGCTTCTGATGGCCGGAATGCCTATGCTGGGAACCTTCTCCGCTCAGGCCGCTCCCGAACCTCAGTCGCAGAGTCAAACGGTCACCGCTATCACAGGTACCGTCCTCGATGAGAACAACGAGCCCGTCATCGGTGCTTCCGTAGTTCAAAAGGGTGTTGCCGGCATCGCCGCCGCCACCGATGCCTTTTGTCACTTCACACTGCGCGTGCCCGCCGGAGCCATTCTCCAGATTAGCTACGTCGGCTACAAGCCTGTCGAACAGCGTGCAGCCGCCGATATGACCGTCTATCTCCAGCCCACAACCGAAATGCTTAACGAACTCGTTGCCATCGGCTACGGTTCGCAGAAGCGTGCCAACCTTACCGGCGCCGTCGCCACCGTCGACGTTGCCCGCACTATGGAAAGCCGCCCCGTCACCGACGTGGCCAAGGCTCTCCAGGGTGCCGTTCCCGGCCTGACCATCACCAGTGCCAACGGTGACATCTCCTCCAATCCCACCATCAACATCCGTGGCGTCGGAACGCTCTCCAACAGCCACACTTCGTCGCCTCTGATTGTTGTCGACGGTGTGCCTGTCGACGACCTTTCCTTCGTCAACGCCGAGGATATCGAGTCGATTTCCGTACTCAAGGACGCTTCGTCTTCCGCTATCTACGGTAGCCGCGCAGCCTTCGGTGTGATCCTCGTGACCACCAAGAACGCCGACACCCTCGACAAGGTATCCGTTAACTACAACAACAACTTCGGCTGGGGCACCGCTACCGTCCTTCCCGAATTCAATACCACCGTCAACAACCTTCTGGTTGCCATGGACGACGGCCGTCCCGGCCGCGACGAGGAAATCTTCGGTATGTACTATTCCGAACTTCTTCCCTTCGCTCAGGCATGGGCCCAGCAGCACGGCGGCAAGCAGTACACCTCGCTCGTAGAGCTCCATCCCTTCACCGGATGGGACAACGTCGGCGACTACTACTGCCCCGACCCCAACAACCGTCAGATGCCCGCAGGCCTGGCAGGCTGGAACTATGATGCCGGCTTCAAGTCGAACGAATGGCTCTCCTATGCAGACTGGGACGTTCGCAAGACCCTCTTCAAACCCGCATTCTCGCAGAAGCACAACGTGAGCCTCGAAGGCCGCAGCGGCAACACCAACTACCGCGTGTCCTTCGGCTATGACGGCCGCGAAGGTCTCTGGCGCTACAATCCCGACAAGATGAACCGCTACATGGCCAACGCCAGCATCGACACCAAGATTTTCAAGTGGCTGCGCGCCGGTGCACGCTTCAACTTCTCGCAGCGCGAATACACCTCGCCCCACCTGTCGGCACGTAACGCCTACCAGTACGTATGGCGCTTCCCCTCGCAGTTCGAGAACTACGGCTACATCATCGATCCCGATGGCAACCCCATGGGCTTCCGCAATGAGATCACCTATCGCCAGAACGGTTACAACGGCACCACCACCACCGCCCAGACCCGTATGCAGGCATACATGATCGCCGACCTCTTCCCCGGATTCCAGCTGCAGGCCGACTACACCTACACTCTGCGCAACATGAACAGCGACGACGCCCGTCTGCCCTTCACCATGTACTCGCAGTGGACTTCCGGTCAGGCTTCGCCCGCTACCTGGACAACCTACTCACAGACCGGTACATACGCTGCCGAGAGCGCACGCCGCTACACCAACTGGACAGCCAACGTATTCGGTACATACAGCAAGACCTTCGCCGACGCACACAACCTCAAGGTTATGCTCGGCTGGACAGGCGAACGCAGCGCAAGCCGCTACTTCTACGCCCAGCGCAACGGTCTGGTAGACTACCAGCTGCCTAACCTCAACCTTACCGACGGCACCAACTACTCGACCAGCGCCGAGCACTTCACCAGCGCCACCACCGGTTTCTTCGGCCGTATCAACTACGACTACAAGGGCATCTACCTGGTAGAGTTCAACGGCCGCTACGACGGTTCGTCCTCCTTCCCCGCAAACGACCAGTGGGCATTCTTCCCCTCGGGTTCCGTAGGCTACCGCTTCTCCGAAGAAAACTACTTCGAGCCCGTCAAGAGCTGGTGGAGCAACGGTAAGATCCGTGCTTCCTACGGCCACGTAGGCAATCCCACCGTAGGTTCCTATCTCTATCTGCCCCGCGCCTCCCAGGTTTCTGCCGGCAACATTCACTGGCTGACCGGCAACCAGAAGATCGCCGAATACTCGATGCCCTCTCTGGTATCCTCGACCCTCACATGGGAACGCATCGTCACCACTGACGTAGGTATCGACCTCGGCTTCTTCAATAACAGCCTCAATATCGGCTTCGACTGGTTCCAGCGCGACACCAAGGACATGATCGGCCTCAGCCAGGAATATCCCGCAGTGCTCGGTGCTACCGCTCCTCTTGCCAACAGCGGCGAGCTCCGCACCCGCGGCTGGGAACTCTCCATCAACTGGAACCACAGCTTCGGCGATGCCGACGTATACGCTACCTTCAACATCGGTGATGCCCGCACCAAGATTTCCAAGTGGCAGAACCCCAAAGGCACCATCTACTCCTACAATCCTACCTACAGCGCCAACTCCAACGCATACTTCACCCCCGGCGGTTACTACGGCGACATCTGGGGCTTCGAGACCGAGCGCTACTTCACCATGGACGACTTCCACTGGGATCCCACCGCTGACAAAGGCGTCGGCCGCTACGTTCCCAACCCCGGCGTAGCCGACCAGACCTACCTCGAAACCGGTGACTTCCACTACGGCCCCGGCGACGTCAAGTTCGCCGACCTCAACGGCGACGGCAAGATCGATGCCGGCGACCGCACCCTCGAGAACCACGGTGACCTCAAGGTTATCGGTAACGCACTTCCCCGCTACGAATACTCCTTCCGCATCGGCGGTGCATGGAAAGGCTTCGACCTCGACCTCTTCTTCCAGGGTGTAGGCAAGCGCGACATGTGGGCTACCGGCTCCACCATCATTCCTATGGCTCAGTCCGCTTACGGTACCTTCACCAACCAGCTCAGCTACAACAAGGTTGAATATGCAGACGGTCTGTCCGGCGGCGAAATCCTCTCGGCTGACATCAACCAGGACTACGACTATCCCCGCATGTACTCCAAGAACTGTGGCATCGGCGTTGTCGGTTACATCGGCCGTGGCCAGTACAACTTCTACCCCCAGAGCAAGTACCTCACCAGCCTTGCCTACCTCCGTCTGAAGAACATCACCTTCGGCTATACCCTCCCCGTGGAACTCACCCGCAAGGCTCTCATCCAGAAGGCACGTCTGTACTTCTCGGCTGACAACGTATGCTTCCTGCACAACGGCGCAGGCAAGTACCAGCTCGACCCCGAAATGACGACCTCTTCCGGTTCGAGCGTACAGGGCACCGACAGCGATAACGGTACATTCGGCCGCACAGTGCCTCTGCAGCGCACATTCTCCTTCGGTGTTCAGGTTACTTTCTAATTCCTAAAACGAAGAACAACAAATGAAAAAGTTATATATTCTCAGCGCGCTCGCTCTCGCAGGTGTAGCCCTCACAGGTTGCGACGACTTCCTGGATGACAACCGCTACCCCCTGTCGCAGCAGGTCGTAAACGCCTCCTTCTGGAACAACCCCGTCAACGTCCAGAACCAGGTAAACTACTTCTACGAAGACTATCTGGGCTACGGTAACGCCACCGGCAGCGGTGCTTTCTACTTCACCACTCTGTCCGATGACCAGTGCGGCCGTACTTCGATGACCAACTGGAACAACCAGAACGTGCCCACCGCTTCCTCCAACTGGAGCGGACCCTATACCGAAATCCGCCGCGCCAACCTGATTATCGCCGGCGTCGAGGGCAGCACCCTCTCCGAAAGCGAAAAGGCCAATTTCATCGCCCAGGCACGCATGCACCGTGCCCGCCAGTACTTCGACCTCGTGAAGAAGTACGGTGATGTGCCTCTGGTGGACCGCGCTCTCGACCCCGCCGACACCGAAGAACTCTATGGTCCCCGTATTGCCCGCAATACCGTCATGGACTTCGTTCTCGCCGACATCAACTATGCTGTGGACAACATCGCCCTGCAGTCCTCCAAGACCGAGTTCTCCAAAGACCTCGCCCAGGCTGTAAAGGCTGAAATCTGCCTCTACGAAGGTTCCTACGCCCGCTATCACCAGAAGGACGACGCCCGCGCCAAGACATGGTTCGGATATGTCGTTACCGCCGGTGAGGCTATCGCCGCCCGCTATCCCATGTGCAGCGACTACACCAGCCTCTACAAGAGCTTCCGCACCGCAGGTGGCGGCTACGACGGCCTCACCAACAACCAGGAAGTCATCTTCATGAAGGCCTACGAGAAGGACGTGCTCATGCACTCCACAGGCGACTACAGCTCCGCTTCCGACGGTATCGCCGGTATCACCCGCGACGCTTTCGACAGCTTCCTCATGCTCAACGGTACTCTGGCCACAGGCGATGCCGGTGTATACGACGCCGACACCAAGACCGTCTCCATCGCCAACCTCCTCGAGGTTCGCGACCAGCGTCTGGCCATGACCACCTACGACCATCTGATTTTCCAGGGTGGCCAGTGGGCAGGCCCCAACACCGCCCCCATGTGGTCCATGACCGGCTACGGCGTGGCCAAGTATGACAACTGGACACTCCCCAACAGCGACAACACCACCGCCAACAAGCAGTACAACTGCGCACCCCTCTTCTGGGGCGCCCGCCTGTACCTCGCCATCCTCGAGGCCAAGGCCGAACTCGGCACTCTGTCCGACGCCGACCTCACCACCTACATGAAGCCTCTGTGGGACCGCGCCGGATTCACCGTTGCTCCTACTCTCGCACTCCTCAACGGCATCAACGACCCCGCCAACCATGACGGCGTTTCCAGCCTCCTCTGGGAGATCCGCCGTTGCCGCCGCAACGAGCTCATGATGGACGACGGCATCCGCTACTGGGACCTCGTTCGCTGGCACCGTCTCGAGAAAATCTCGACCGACCGTGGTGTAGCCGCCGTATTCCAGGGCGCCAACATCTCCATGGTTCCTGAAACCAATATCGACACCGCCTTCAAGAACGGTTATCTCGACTGCACCTACGGTCAGGCCCGTGTGTGGGAGGATCGCCAGTACTTCTATCCCATCCCCTCCGACCAGATCGGTCTGAACGAGAAGCTGACTCAGAACCCCGGCTGGTAATCGACAGCAAGGATTTCTGAAATCCCGATAAATTCGGACGGCGCATCCACAGCGGGTGCGCCGTCTGTTTTTTCATGCCGTCCGTCATTCGCTTGCACAGCACAAGTTTTTTGTGTTATTTTGCAGTCTGAACAACATGACTTACGCCGCCCCGTCCGCCATACGGTTCCCCGGGGCCCGGCACCATAATTATGAACGACATAGAACTTATCCTCGTCAACATCTCGGGCTCCGACCGCCCCGGCGTGACATCGGCGCTGACCGACATCCTCGCGCGCCACGACGCACAGATACTCGACATCGGCCAGGCCGACATCCACCACTCCCTCTCGCTGGGCATTCTGTTCCGCACCACCAACGAACGCTCCGGCGACATCATGAAGGACCTGCTCTTCAAGTGCTACGAGCTGAACGTGTCCATCCGCTTCTCGCCCGTGTCGGTCGAGGACTACGAGGCCTGGGTGTCGCGCCAGGGCAAGAACCGCTGGATCATCACCATCCTCGGACGCCGCCTCACCGCGCGCCACATCGCCGCCGTCACCGACGAGATAGCGCGTCAGAAGCTCAACATCGACGGCATACAGCGCCTGACAGGCCGCCAGCCCCTCGGCGACGACGAGGAACCCCGCAGCAAGAGCTGCGTCGAGTTCTCCGTGCGCGGCAATCCCGTGGACGTCAACGCCATGCGCGCACGCTTCCTCGAGCTTAGCCAGAAGGAGGAATTCGACATCTCGCTGCAGGAGGACAACGTGTTCCGCCGCTGCCGCCGCCTGATATGCTTCGATATGGACTCCACCCTCATCGAGACCGAAGTCATCGACGAGCTGGCCGACCGCGCCGGTGTCGGCGCCGAGGTGCGCGCCATCACCGAGAGCGCCATGCGCGGCGAAATCGACTTCTGCGAGAGCTTCAAGCGCCGCGTGGCCCTGCTCAAGGGACTCGACGAGAGCGTGATGCGCGACATTGCCGAGCATCTGCCCATCACCGAGGGCCTCGAGCGCATGATGGCCGTGCTCAAGCGCACCGGCTACAAGACCGCAATCCTGTCGGGCGGATTCACCTACTTCGGCAATTATCTCAAGGAACGATTCGGCTTCGACTACGTCTATGCCAACGAGCTGGAGGTGTGCGACGGCAAGCTCACCGGCCGTCACCTCGGCGACATCGTCGACGGCAAGCGCAAGGCCGAGCTGCTGCGCATAATAGCGCAGGTCGAGAAAATCGACATCGCCCAGACCATCGCCGTGGGCGACGGCGCCAACGATCTGCCCATGCTCAGCACCGCCGGCCTCGGCATCGCCTTCCACGCCAAGCCCAAGGTGAAGCAGACCGCCCGCCAGAGTATCAGCACCATAGGCCTCGACGGCGTGCTCTATTTCCTCGGATTCAAGGACAGCTTCATCAGCAGCTGAGAGCCTGTCCCGCAGCATCTTCCACTCACGGTCATCCTCCGGGGGCGTGCGGCCGAAGCTGAACTTTTGTGCCGCCATGTCCGTTGTAAGTTCATCACGACTTTCAGCTGTTATAATTCATCCATGAGGGCTATTAAGTGCACGTTTCTCTTTTTGCTATTATTTCTGACCATGCTCCCCGCGTTCCCGGCCGGAACGCGGGGTGAGCAGTCGGTCGGTCTCGTTCTCAGCGGTGGCGGCGCCAAGGGCATAGCCCATATCGGCGTCATCAAGGCCTTCGAGGAGAACGGCATACCCATCGACTATGTGACCGGAACGAGCATGGGAGCCATCGTCGGCGCCCTCTACGTCTGCGGCTATTCGCCCGAGGAGATGATGGCCCTGCTGACCAGCCCCTACTTCGGCTATCTGTCGACGGGACGCACCGACCCCTCGTTGGAATACTACTTCACGCGCGAGCCTGCGAGCCCGCGTATTTTCAGCCTTCCCGTCGGTGGCAGCGCCGCGTCCGACACCGTGTTCAATCCCCAGAGCCTCATCAACCCCATGCCCATGGACTTCGGTTTCACCCAGATTTTCGGGGCATACTCGGCGCAGTGCGGCGGCGACTTCTCGCGCCTGATGGTGCCCTTCCGCTGCGTGGCTTCCGACGTGGCGGCGCGCCGCCCGCACGTCATGCGCTCGGGCGACCTCGCCCACAGCGTGCACGCCTCGATGAGCTTCCCGCTGATTTTTCAGCCGCCGCGCATCGACGGCACCATCCTCTACGACGGCGGCATCTACGACAATTTCCCTGTCGACGTGATGAGGACCGACTTCCGTCCCGACATGATTTTAGGCATCGACGTCAGCACACCGGACAGCGGCGAGCCCAACTCCTATCTGCGTCAGCTCGAACTGCTCGTGATGGAGCCTCAGGACTATGAGGTGCCCCGGAACGAGGGGATGCGCATACACATCGACCTGTCCGACTTCGGCCTGCTCGACTTCCCGCAGGCCGAGGCCATCTGTCAGCGCGGCTACGACCGGGCCATGGAGATGATGGACTCGGTAAAGTCCCGTGTCCGCGCGCGCCGTCCCGAGGCCGACGTGGCGGCACGCCGCGCCGCCTTCAAGGCCGCCACTCCGCCCATGCGCTTCGATGCCGTAATGGTACACGGCGGAACAAAGGGACAGAACGCCTATGTGCGCTATCTGTTCGAACCTCGCCACGGCCGCGACACCATCGGCATCGAGACAGCCCGCCTGGCATACTACCGCGCCCTGTCGTCGGGCAAGTTCTCCATGCTGCGCACCACAAGCACCTACAACCCCCTCACCGGCCTGTATACTCTCGACATAGCCACGCAGGTCAAGCCACGATTCAGCGCCGGCATAGGCGGCTACCTCACCAGCACCACCAACAGCTTCCTCTATCTGAGCGCCTCTTACCGCAGCTTCAGCTTCAGCTCCGTCAATACCTCGCTCGAGGCATGGCTCGGACAGAGCTACATGGCCGGCATGTTCCGCGGCAGCGTCTTTCTGCACACGGCGCTGCCCTCGGCCTTCTTCCTCGAGGCCGTGGCGCAGAGGCGCCGCTATCCGCAGGCCGACCGCTTCTTCCTGCACGACGACGAATCCTCGTCGGTGGCCGAGCATCAGTACTACGCCAAGACGGGCTTCGCCATCGCCGCGGGGCGCAGCGGCAGCCTTGACGCCGGCGCAGGCTTCGGACACCTCAACAACACCTTCGTCGGCTTGCCCGACTATGACGACCGTGCCACCGGCCGCGATGCTTTCAAGATGAATCTCGGCCAGGTCTTCGTGCGCTACAACACATCCACACTCGACGACGAGTCCTATCCCACCACCGGCCTGCAGCTCGGCGCCGGAGCCGCTTTCGCGGGCGGCAAGACGCACTTCCACCCGCGAACCATGCCGCAGGCCAAGGACACCGACCTACGCCGCACATGGGTGCAGGCCAATGCCGACGTGCGCAAGTACTTCGGACTCGACCGCAAGTGGTCGCTCGGCATCGAGGGCAGCGCCGTTCTGTCCACGCGCCCGCTTTTCGACAGCTACTATGCCGTCGTGAGTGCCGCGCCATGCTTCACGCCCACACCCTCGTCCGACAACAGCTTCCGCGCAGGCTTCCGCGCCAACAGCTATGTCGCCGCAGGACTCGTGCCCGTGTTCGTCCCGCGCGAGAATCTCACCCTACGCCTCAACGCCTATGCCTTCGCGCCCGTCCGTCCCATCGTCGAGGGCGAGGGAGGCACCGCGCACTACGGCAAGACCTTCGGCACGGTGCATTTCTACGGCGAGCTCGCCGCAAACTACCGCCTGCCCTTCGCCAACGTCACCGCCTACGGCAACTACGACGGCGCCCGCGGGAAGTTCAACTTCGGCCTGTCCTTAGGCTTCAACATCAAAGCTCCCAAATTCCTCTAAACCAATCATTAATATGAAAAAGACAACAGAAACCGTCCTCGTCCTCGGCGCCGGCAACATAGGCTCGGCAATGGCGCGCGGAATAGCCGCCGGCGGCACGCCCGTAGTGCTCTACAACCGCAGCCGCGGTCGTCTGGCAGCATTCGCGGGCGTCGACGGCATAGATACCACCGACAGTCTCGACACCGCCCTGGGCTGCAATCCGGCCATGGTGCTGCTGTGCGTCGAGACCGAAGCCGTCGCCGAGCTCCTCGGCGCCATCGCCCCCGCGGTGAAGAAGAGCAATCCCATCATCGGCTCCTGCGCCGCCGTGCCCACTCTTGCCGATATGCGCGCAGCCCTCAAGGGAGTTAAGAATCCGCGACTGGTGCGCATCCTCCCCAACATCGCCGCCACGCGCGGGGCGAGCGTGAACCTCGTCGCCGCCGACGGACTCACCGCCGCCGACATGGAGACGGTGATGCGCCTCGTCAGCCACACAGGCAGCAGCTTCGAGGTGCCCGAGCGCCTTTTTGGCCCCGCCATGAGCCTGAGCTCCTGCGGCATAGCCTTCGCCCTGCGCTATGTGCGCGCGCAGACCGAGGCCGCCGTCGCTCTCGGACTCGCTCCTGCCCTCGCCACGGAAATCATAGGCGCCACCCTCGCCGGAACGGCAGCCATGCTGGCCGACGGCACACATCCCGAAGCCCTCGTCGACCGCGTCACGACCCCCGGCGGACTCACTATCCGCGGCCTCAACGCCATGGAGAACGCCGGATTCACTCCCGCCGTCATGGCCGGAATCGAAGCTTCCACACACCGCTGAACTCTAAGCCCATGAACAAAGTTATATTATTAGGCAACGTAGGAAAAGACCCTAAGATGCGCATGGCCGACGGCCGCCCCGTGGCCGAGTTCTCGCTCGCCACCAGCGAACGGCGTCAGAGCAAAGGCGAGGACGGACGCACCGTCGATGTCGAGCTCACCGAGTGGCACCGCATTGTCATGTGGGGACGCGCCGCCGAGTACGCCGAGAAGTATATCCGCAAGGGTATGCGCCTGCTGGTCGAAGGCAAAATCCGCACCCGCGAGTGGCAGGACCACAACGCACTGCGGCACACCGTCACCGAAATCTACGTCGATTCCTTCGAATTGCTGCCACGTTAGAATTATTATAATAAAACATCACGGAAATGAGAATGGACGGACGCCGCCAAAGCGGCAACATAGACGACCGCCGACGCAGCGGCATAGGCCGCAAGGCCGGAATAGGCGGAGGTATTATCGGAGTCATCATCGTGGCTGCCGTGACCCTCTTCTCGGGCGGCGGAATCGGCGACGTGCTCAGCAACATCGCCGGAAGCGGCGCCCTGCAGCCACAGTATGCACAGACCGACTACGAGCCCACGGCCGAGGACGAGCAGCTTGCCGTCTTTGCCTCGCAGGTGCTCGCCGGAACCGAGGACGTGTGGACACAGGAGTTCCGACGCCAGGGCTGGGGCGAGTACGAGGCGCCCAAGATGGTGCTTTTCAGCGGCGCCGTCAACAGCGCCTGCGGACAGGCAACCTCGCAGACAGGTCCCTTCTATTGCTCGGCAGACCAGACAGTCTACATCGACCTTGACTTCTTCAAGGACATGAAGACCAACATCGGCGCTGACGGCGAGTTCGCCTATGCCTACGTCATCGCCCACGAGGTCGGACACCACGTGCAGTATCTGCTCGGCACTCTCGACGAGGCTCACTCGCAGATGTCGCGACTGAGCGAGACCGAGGCCAATAAAATCAGCGTGCGGCTTGAGCTGCAGGCCGACTTCCTCGCGGGAGTGTGGGCCGCCCTCGACAACCGTATGTTCAACTCCATCGAGCCCGGCGATGTAGAGAACGCCGTCGACGCCGCATCGAAAATCGGCGACGACTACCTGCAGCGCAAGGCCTATGGCCGCGAGATGCCCGACAGCTTCAACCACGGACGCTCCGAGCAGCGCGTGCGCTGGCTCACCAAAGGCATACAGACAGGCAATCCCAACTACGGCGACACATTCTCGATAGCATACTCGCAGCTATGAGCATCACTGACATGGAAGAACACTATATGCGCCGCGCCCTGCAGCTTGCCGCCAACGGACGCGGCCACACTTCGCCTAACCCCATGGTCGGTTCGGTGATTGTCGCCCCCGACGGCCGCATCATCGGCGAGGGCTGGCACCGCTGTTTCGGCGGTCCCCATGCCGAAGTCAACGCCATGAATTCCGTGGCCGAGGCCGACCGCGGACTCGTCGGCGAGTCGACAGTCTACGTCACTCTCGAGCCCTGCTCGCACTACGGCAAGACGCCGCCGTGCGCCAAGATGCTGGTCGACCGTGGCGTCCGACGAGTTGTCGTCGGCGCCGGAGACCCCAATCCCAAGGTGGCCGGACGAGGCATCGCCATGCTGCGCGAGGCCGGAATAGAGGTGACCGAGGGCGTGCTGCGCGAGGGCTGCACCGACATCAACCGCGAGTTCATGACCGCCCACAGCCGCCGCTATCCCTATGTCATCCTCAAGTGGGCGCAGAGTGCCGACGGCTTCCTCGACGGGCATTTCAGCGGCTGCGAGGGGCAGCAGCTCGTCCACAGCCGCCGCGCCAACGCCGACGCCATTATCGTCGGCGCCGGAACCGTCATCGCCGACCGTCCGCGGCTGGATACCCGCGCCTTCGGCGGCCGGCCGCCGCGTCCCGTCGTCCTCGACCGCCATTCGCTCCTGGAGGGCAGCGACATAGCCCTGATGCACAATCCGCGCACGCTGCACGTCACCGACGGTGCGACGGTGTGCGAGCTGCTCGAGAGGCTGTATGCCGACTACGGTTATATTTCCGTGCTTGTGGAGGGCGGAGGCGCCGTGCTCCGCGAGTTTATCGAAAGCGGACTCTGGGACGAGGCTCATGTCGAGGTGTCGCCCGACAGCATGGCGGGCAAGGTTCCCGCGCCACAGATGCCGGGCGAGCCATATGCCGTCCGCCGTCTGCGCCGCAATACTCTCTATTCTTTCCGTCGCCGCTGAGTCCGCTTCCGTTGCGGACGGGATACGGCGCGCAGCTTCAAGGCCACGAGGCGGCGCACCGCCGGCGTGTTTAGCGTCGGATTCAGCTGCAGCGCCTTGCCGAAGGCCTCGGTGGCGCTGCGGAAATCGCCCGCCTCAAGAGCTTCGGCAGCCTCGTCGAGCAGACGCTCGCACTCGGCAGCCTCGAGGGCTCGCTCCTGGTCGCGGCGGTCGTTGAAACTGCGGCTGAACCGGATGATTTCGGGATGCACGTACACGTCGCGCAACTCGATGGGACGCAGCAGCCTGATGCCCGCGAAAGAAGTGCACCGGCTCAGGGCCACATAGACCTGACCGCCGGCGAAAGCGCCGCCGGCACCGAGGTCGATCACAACATTGTCGAACGTAAGCCCCTGACTCTTGTGCACCGTCAGGGCCCATGCCGCGCGCAGCGGATACTGGGTGAACGAGCCGCGCACGCGGGCCGACACACTCTTGCTGCGCTTGTCGTACTCATATGCCACATTGTCCCACGTCACGGGCTTGACCTCGAACTCGCGGCCGTCCTCGAGGCGGACGCCGACGGCGTTCTCGTCGGTGGCCGTGACCACGCCGAGGGTGCCGTTGACCCAGCGGCGGTCCATGTCGTTGCGCAGGAAGATTACCTGTGCGCCCACCTTGAGGCGCAGGTCGAAGTCGGTGGGGAATGACGATGGCGGAAACTCGCCCGTGACGGTGCCGGTGTAGACGCGCTCCTCGGTGTCGAGGCGGGCGAGGTGCAGGTCGTTGATGCGCGCCACGGCCTCGCGCCGGCCCGCGAGAGTCATCGAGATGATGCTCTCGCCGCTGTCGCCGCTCATCTCGTCGCCCCTGTCGGGCAGATAGCGCGCGTTGACGGCGCGGATGTCGTCGTGGCCGGGCATGCCTCCGCGCAGACGGTCGAGCAGCTCCACGAAGGCGCCCTCCTTCTGACGGTAGACCTTGCGCAGCTCTATGGACGTCAGGCCGAACTCGCGGAATACGTCGGCCCCGAAGAAGAAGTGGGTGCGGTAGTGGCGGTCGAGGATGGCTCGGTCCTCGGCAGTAACCACAGGCTCGAGCTGGAATACATCGCCCACAAGCAGCAGCTGCTTGCCTCCGAATGGCCTGCGGCGGTCGCCGCCGAGGTAGCGCAGGATGCGGTCGATGAAGTCGAGCGTGTCGGCTCGCACCATGGAAATCTCGTCGATGACAATGAGTTCGAGCTCGCGGAAAGTACGCACAAGGCGCGGACTGATGTTGAGGCGGTCGCGCAGCCGCTGCGGAGCGAACTCGGGGTCGTCGGGCAGGTAAGGCTGCAGAGGCAGATGAAAGAACGAGTGCAGGGTCTGGCCGCCGACATTGACGGCGGCTATTCCTGTTGGCGCGAGCACCGCCAGCTGCTTGTCGGTGTGCTCTATGATATAACGCAGAAAGGTCGACTTGCCGGTGCCCGCCTTTCCTGTGAGGAAAACCGAGCGGCCGGTTTCGCCGACCATGCGCTGCAGGGTCAGAAATTCGGGATTATCGAGGTCTATGGCGCTCATTTCCACTTGCCGACGAAAGCGCGGAGGTCGTCCGAAATCTTTTCGTTCATGGCTCGCGGATAGCGAACTTCGGCATAGACCTGTGCGAGGGTCTCGCGGCCGTTTTCGGCGATGAAGCGTGCCGATTCCTCGAGTTCCTCCTTGTCGGCATAGTAGCGGTCGATGTCGGCGTCGGAGGGGTCGTGGTACTTCTCGCGGTGCACGACGGCCTCGAGGGGCAGACGGTCGGAGGGCTGAGGCAGCTCGCCGTCGGGGTAACCCATCGCAACGGCGAAGAGCGGCAGCACGCCGTCCGGGAGCTCAAGCTCACGTGCGAACCCGTCGAGGTCGTATGTCACCGTTCCGAGATAGCAAGTGCCTATGCCCGCGGCTTCGGCGGCGGCTACGGCCTGCTGGGCGAAGATGGTGGCGTCGGCCACGGCAAGGAGCAGTCCGGAAAGATTGTCGAGACCGCTCGACGTCTTGCGTGCCTCGCACCAGCGCGCGAATCGGCGCGTGTCGGCGCAGAAGGTGAGCAGGGCGGAGCATGAGCCCGCCATGGGCTGGCCGAGGTGCAGGGCCTGCAGGCGCTTCAGAGCCTCGGGGTCGCGGCTGACAATGACGGTGTAGAGCTGCATATTGCCCGTTGAGGGCGCGTGAGATGCGGCGCGGAGGACGGCGTCGAGGACGTCGTCGTCGATAGGGCGGGAGGCGTTATATCGGCGCACCGTGGCCCGGTGCGCCATACGCGTGAGATTGTGTTTAATGTCGTCGGGAATCATTCGGCATTATTGGAGTCCATCTGAGGGACGGGGATACGTTTCAGTGTCATCATCTCCTTGCCTGCGGCGTTGAGCAGCAGAACGGTGTTGTCCTGGTTGCCGGCGATGGCAGTTGAGGTCGATTCGAGGGCCACCATCATTCGCATTTCCTGATCGCCTTTGTTGCAGGCCATGCGGGTAGTTGCCATGTTGCTCAGGTCAAGGGCATTGCTGCGGTTGGGGTCGATGTAGATGGTGCCGTTGAAGAAATTGCAGCCCGTGTTGCCGTGAACCTTGAGCTCGGGGATGTCGAAGAAGATGTTGCATTCCTCGTCGTCGATGGGCCGGCCGTCGATACTTGTCACCTGCCAGTTGCCGTTGAGGAACTCCATGTTGTGACGGCGCAGAGTCATCACCACCTTGTCGTCGGCCGAACGGAGGTAGAGGTATGTGTCCTGGCCGATGCGTTTGGTGTCGACGTAGAGTCGGCTCTCGTCGTTGATGTAGCGGCCGATAAGGGCGCTGTACTCTTCGTCGGGGCAGTACTTCATGGTCGAGAGCACGTGCGAGAATACCATCGAGCCGTCGGAGCGGAGCAGATAGTCGCCGTTGAGGATGTTGCAGCCGTCGCTGCCGTAGAAGCGGCCGGAACCCTGCTCGAAGTCTATGTAGGGAGCGTCGTCCTCGGCCACGATGGTGTGGGCGTCGACGGCGGCTATGAGCCAGCGTCCTCCGCAGAGTGTGGCCTGGTCGGGACGTTCGCCGGCAATCTTGGGAGGAGCGGGCAGGGGAGTGCGGGAACCTGCCACGGGGCGGCCGGTCACGGCGCCGACGGTCGGTGCTTCGCTGGGGGCGGTGCTGTTCTTGGGCTTGAGGAGACTGCAGGAAGAGGCTGCCAGAAGGGCGGCGCTCAGGAGTATAAGATGGCTTGTTTTCATGACTGAGTGTTTTCTGTTGGTTTGACTGCGGACACCCGTCCGCACACAATAAACGTCGCGAGGGCGCAAAAGTGTGTGTAAAGTTACGAAAAAATAGCGACTATTCGCGAAAACTCATCCTCCTGACGGGAAATTTCGCTATCTTTGCAGCGAGGGCATTCTGAATCCGCCCTCCATCATTTCATCACCGTCTATGCTTGAAATAGAAGAAATCTACAATGCTCAGCGGGTGCTATCCGAAGTGGCCCGCCTGACGCCCATAATCCCCGCTCCCAAGCTGAGCGACAAGTGCAATGTATTCCTCAAGGCCGAGAATCTTCAGCTCACGGGCTCGTTCAAGCTCCGCGGAGCCTACTACAAGATTTCGCAGCTCTCCGACGAGGAGAAGAAGCGCGGCGTGATAGCCTGCTCCGCCGGCAACCATGCGCAGGGCGTGGCTCTCGGCGCCACTCACAGCGGCATCAAGTCGCTGATATGCCTGCCCGCGGGCGCACCTATATCTAAAGTAGAGGCCACCAAGGGCTACGGCGCCGAAGTGTGCCTGGTGCCAGGCGTATATGACGACGCCTATGCCCGCGCGCTCGAACTTCAGAAAGAGCACGGCTACTCCTTTGTCCATCCCTTCGACGACCCCAAGGTGATTGCCGGACAGGGCACCATTGGCATCGAGATACTCGAGCAGCTGCCCGAGGTGCAGGCTGTTGTCGTGCCCATCGGCGGCGGCGGTCTTATTTCGGGTGTGGCCTTCGCCATCAAGAGCGTAAGGCCCGACGTCAAGGTCTACGGCGTGCAGTCGTCGGGCGCTCCGTCGATGGCCGCCTCGCTCAAGGAGGGCAAGCTCTGCCATCTCAACGACGTATCCACCATCGCCGACGGCATCGCCGTCAAGGAACCCGGCGTCAACACATTCGACATGTGTAACCGTTACGTCGACGAAGTCGTCACCGTCAGCGACGATGAAATAGCCTCGGCCATCCTCGCGCTGCTGGAGAAGCAGAAGATAGTGGCCGAGGGCGCCGGAGCCGTAGCCGTGGCCGCGGTGATGTACGACAAGCTGCCCGTCGAGGGCCTGAATACCGTCTGCCTTGTGTCCGGCGGCAACATCGACGTGACCACCCTCAGCCGCGTCATTACCCGCGGCCTTGCCAAGAACGGCCGCAACCACACCTTCATCGTCGACCTTGCCGACAAGCCCGGCCAGCTCTCGGGAGTGTGCGACGCCATCGGCGAGCACGGCGGCAACATCATCTCCGTGACCCACGAGCGCATCAACACCAGTACGGCCATCAACGGGTGCACCATACGCCTCGAGGTGGAGACCCGCGACAGCAGACACATCGAAGAACTCCGCGAGGCCCTGGCCGGACGCGGATACAAAGTAATATCCTGAAACAACATATGAAACAGACTATGCTTACCCTTGCGGCCGCGCTCACGGCCCTGGGCATGGCCGCGCAGGCTCCCGCCGACAGCGCCGCCGTCGATTCGGGCTTCGTATTCACCGACGTCGTAGTCCTTCCGACCACTTCCGTCAAAGACCAGAACAAGAGCGGCACATGCTGGTGCTTCGCCGGCACGTCGTTCTTCGAGAACGAAATACGCCGCGCCGGCGGCGACTCGCTGGACATCAGCGAAATGTACACCGTGCGCCGCTGCTTCGAGGACAAGGCCGACCGCTATATCCGCATGAACGGCGCCACGAACTTCGCCGCAGGCGGCTCCATCCTCGACGTTCCCTATGTGTGGAAGCGCTACGGCGCCGTCCCCGAGTCGGTCTATACCGGCCTTGAATACGGCGAGGACAAGCACGTCCACGCCGAGCTCGACGCCGCCCTTCGCGCCTATGTCGATGCCGTCAACGCCCGCCCCGCCAAGCGCCTCAGCACCGCATGGCAGGAAGGCCTCAAAGGCATCCTCGACGCATATCTCGGCCCCGTGCCCGAGACATTCGAGTACAACGGACGCACCTATACCCCCGAGAGCTATGCCGCCTCGCTGCGCCTCGACCCCGACAACTATGTCGCCCTGACATCGTTCACCCACCATCCCTACTACGAGGAATTCCCCCTTGAAGTGGCCGACAACTGGCTGTGGGGACAGTATGCCAACGTGCCCCTTGACGAGTTCAAGGCCATCGTCGACAACGCCCTCGAGAACGGATACAGCGTGGTGTGGGCTGCCGACGTCAGCGAGCCCGGCTTCAAGTGGACCGAGGGCGTCGCCCTGATGCCCGTGGCCAAGGACGGCAATGACATGGAAGGTACCGAGCTGGCACGCTGGGTCAAGCTCTCCGACCGCGACCGCGAGGCCGAGCGCTACAAGTTCACCGGCCCCGTCGACGAAATCGAAGTCACTCCCGAAAGCCGTCAGCTGATGTTCGACCGCCAGGAGACCACCGACGACCACGGCATGGAAATCGTGGGTGTGGCCACCGACCAGACAGGCAAGCGCTACTACAAGGTCAAGAACTCGTGGGACACCAACCAGATCTACGACGGCTTCTTCTATGTGTCCGAACCCTACTTCCTTGCCAAGACCCTGAGCATACTCGTCAACAAGGACGCCATCCCCGCAGGCATAGCCCGCAAGTTACGCCGCTGACACCATGCGCCGCTTAACAGCCATCGCCGCCGCCGCGCTCATACTGGCGGCGGCATTGCCCGGCTGCAAGACCTCCGAGGCAAACTATCGCTCCGCCTACGAGCGCGCCATCGCCGGACGCGACAGCTCCGACGGCATAGACTCGACCGTCTACGGGGCGGTGCGCCGCGAGCTCAACATGCGCACGGTGGTCATGGACGGCGGCCGGGAGCAGGAAGTCTACACCCAGCACGTCCGCGTCACCGAGGGCGGAGGAGCCATTCGCGAGAACCTCAGGCGCTACAACGTCGTGGTCGGACGCTTCAAGCAGCTCTTCAATGCCCGCAGCCTGCGCGAGCGCCTCGTGGAGGCCGGCTATCCCGGAGCCTTTGTCGTCGAGACCGCCGAACCCTACTACTTCGTCGTGCTCAGCAGCCACACCACGCTCCCCGATGCCGTGTCAGCCATGGAGGCCTTCCCCGAAGATGTGGTGCGCATGAAGGAGCCGCTGCCCTTCGTGCTGGACGCCACTTCGCGCGCCGACCGGTGAAAATGGTAATTATTACCGCCGGATGTGTTAAGTCGCATCCGGCGGTTTTTTCGTATCTTTGCAGCCGGTAAACCAATATAAGACACACATATGCATGCCATCCGCCTGAGTGCTTTCCTTGCCGTCGCCCTGCCGGGCTTTGCGGCTTTTGCTGCGGAAACGGGCGACACGCTCCGGTCCGAACAACTTGACGAAATCGTGGTCACAGGCTCAAATGCCGCCGTCGACGGACGCCGTCTGCCCTACACGGTCAGCGTCGTCGGTCAGGCCGAGCTCGAGAACGCAGGCAGCACGCGCGTGCTCGACATCCTCGACGGCCGCGTGCCAAGTTTCTTCGTGACGCAGCGCAACATCCTCGGCTACGGCGTCAGCAACGGCGGCTCCGGACACATCAAGCTCCGCGGCGTCGGCGGCGACCGCGCAAGCGCCGTGCTCATGATGGTCGACGGCCAGCCGCAGTTCGCCGGCATCTATTCGCATCACATAGGCGACTTCTACGTCAAGGAACATGTCGAGCGCGTCGAGGTGCTCCGCGGCCCCGGCTCGGTGCTCTACGGCTCCAACGCCATGGCAGGCGTAGTCAACGTAGTGACGCGCCGTGTGGACGCCGACGGTTTCCACGGCTCCCTGTCGGCCGAGTACGGCAGCCGCAACACACTGCAGAGCAGCCTTAACGCTCAGTACCGCCGCGGGCGGGCGTGGGGCAGCGCCTCGGTGTCGTACGACCGCACCGACGGCACTGTGCGCCGCTTCGACTTCAGCCAGGTGTCGGCCTACGCCAAGGCGGGCTTCGACATCGACAGCCACTGGCAGACATATGCCGACTATACCTTCGTAAATTTCCGCGACCGCGACCCCATCTATCCCGGGCTCCGCAATCCCGGCAGCACCGACGTCTACGAGCAGGACGTAATCCGCGGCGAGGCCTCCGTGGCCGTGACCAACCGCTACGCCTCGACCGACGGCGCTGCAAGGATTTACTACAGCTACGGCAACCACTACATCGACGACCCGCGCCACTTCCACAGCACCGACGACCGCCTCGGCGTGCTCATCTATCAGAACTTCCGCCCCTGGCGTGGAGCATCGGCAACCGCCGGTTTCGACTTTGCCCGCTACACCGGACGCATCCCCATGAGCGGCGGCACAGCGCACAAACCAGGCGCCATGGGCACCATCGACCGCAAGGCCATCACCGAATACTCGCCCTACGCGACGCTGTCGCAGAGCTTACTGCACGGTGTTCTGACTGTGTCGGCAGGCATACGCGGCGCTTTCAGCGACAAGTTCGGTGCCCGCGCCATCCCTCAGGGCGGCGTCGCAGCCAATCTGCCCGCAGGCCTTACCCTCAAGGGCTCCGTGGCCTTGGGCTACCGCAATCCCTCGTTCCGCGAGCTTTATCTCTACAAGTTCGCCAACCCCGACCTCGCCCCCGAGCGCATGATGAACTACGAAGTCAGCGTCGCCAAGAGCTTCGGCGCCACGGCCTCGCTGAGTCTGACGGGCTACTACAGCCGTGGCTACGACATGATTCAGCAGCTCGGCGACAAGAACGTCAACACAGGCCGCTTCATCAACAAAGGTATAGAAGCCACGGCCAACTGGCGCCCCCTCGCCGGACTGCGTCTGTGGGCGTCGTACAGCTTCCTGCATACTTCGCTCTCCAATCTGACAGGAGCACCACGCCACCAGTACTTCATCGGCGCCGACTGGCAGCCGCTGCGCATGCTGACCGTTTCGGCCAACGTCAACGGCGTGGCAGGGCTGTACGTGTCCGACAATTATCACCGCCAGAACTATGCGCTTCTGAACATCAAGGCACGCTGGCAGGTGTGCCGTCCGCTGGCGCTGACCCTGCGCCTTGACAATGTCACCGATGCCCGCTACACCATCAACGAAGGCTACCGCATGCCCGGCTTCTGCGCCTTCGGCGGCTTCGTCCTTTCGATATAAATTCAAACCAAACCATAATATAAGATGAAAAAGATTCTTCTCGCACTCGCCGCAGGCGCAGCCATGACAGGCCTGTTCGCACAGTGCACAGCCAAGGCCGAGGCAGGCAACGAAGCCGCCGCACCCGCCGACTCCGACACCATCCCCGTGGTGTACTTCATCAGCGAAATCACCCCCGAAAACCTCATCCGCATCTACGACTCGCTCGGAGTCGATGCTTCGGACCGCAAGGTGGCCGTCAAGATTTCGACCGGCGAGTCCATGCGTTCCAACCATCTCAGCCCCGAGCTCATCGCTCCTCTGGTGAGCCGCCTCAACGGCACGCTTGTCGAATGCAACACCGCCTATGCCGGCAACCGCAACTCTACCGAGGCGCACCGCCGCGCCATCGAGGAGCACGGCTATGCCGCCATCGCTCCCGTCGACATCATGGATGCCGAGGGCGACACCGCCATCACCGTCACCAACGGCTTCCACCTGCCCTACGACCTGGTGGGCAAGGACCTGACCGACTACGACTTCATGCTCGTGCTCTCGCACTTCAAGGGTCACGCCATGGGCGGCTTCGGCGGAGCGCTCAAGAACATATCCATCGGCATAGGCTCCTCCGCCGGCAAGGCATGGATTCACACAGCCGGCAAGACTGCCGACGTCGATTCCTTATGGTCGAACCTGCCCGAACAGGACGCCTTCATCGAATCGATGGCCGACGCCGCAAGTGCCGTTGTCGACTACATGGGCAAGGACAACATGGTCTATATCAACGTGGCCAACAACCTGTCGGTCGACTGCGACTGCAACGGCAACCCCGCCGAGCCCAAGATGGCCGACCTGGGCATCTTTGCCTCCAAGGACCCCGTGGCCCTCGACCGCGCATGCGTCGACATGGTATTCAACGCCGGCGAGGATTCGGGCAACGCCGACCTCATCGAGCGCATCGACTCGCGCCACGGCACCCACATCCTGCCCTCGGCCGAGCAGCTCGGCGTCGGCACCCAGCGCTACCGCCTGGTGCGCCTCTGAACCGCCGTACTGTCTGACAGCATGGACGCCGACCCCGCACGGACGGCGTCCATGCTTGCTTTTGCAGCATCTTTTCGGCCATATTGTGCAATAAATCGGCACACACTTTGGCGGGATTGGGATTTATTTCTAACTTTGTACCTCGAAAGCAATAAATCCGCAACAAAACCAATCCTTTCATAACTTAACATCCACTATCAGACCAATGAAAAACAAAGCAGCGGCCAACAGCGCCGGGGCAAAGGGCAATTTCGTGGCTATCATAGCCATGTTCTTCCTTTTTGCCATGATATCCTTTGTGACAAACCTCGCCGCCCCGCTCGGCACAATCTGGAAGAATAACTATGAATGGTCCGGCATGCTCGGCAACATGATGAACTTCCTGGCTTACCTCTTCATGGGTATTCCCGCGGGTAACCTCCTCTCCAAAATAGGCTATAAGAAGACAGCCCTCTATGCAATGATCGTAGGCCTCGCAGGTCTCGTGCTGCAGTGGCTTTCGGGTGTGTTCGGCTCGGGCATCGGCGTGTTCGCCGTGGCAGACCAGACCGTCACCCTCAACTTCCTTATCTACCTCCTCGGCGCCTTCGTCTGCGGCTTCTGCGTATGTATGCTCAACACCGTTGTCAACCCCATGCTCAACATGCTCGGCGGCGGCGGTAACCGCGGCAACCAGCTCGTGCAGACCGGCGGCTCGTTCAACTCGCTCGCCGGCACCCTCACCCCGCTGTTCGTTGGTATGCTCATCGGCCAGGTGACCTCGACCACCTCGATGACCGACGTCGCTCCGCTGCTCTATATCGCTATGGGCGTGTTCGTGCTCGCATTCCTCATCATCAGCTTCGTTTCCATTCCCGAGCCCCACATGAGCAAGGGCAAAGTTGCCCGTAAGGACGCACACAGCCCCTGGAGCTTCCGTCACACCGTGTTGGGTGTCATCGGCATCTTCTTCTATGTCGGTATCGAGGTCGGCATCCCCGGCGTGCTCATCTTCTATCTGAGCGACAGCGCCGCATCTGGCATCACAGAGAACGCCACCGCAGTGGCCGGCGGCGTGGCCGCCATCTACTGGCTGCTCATGCTCTGCGGCCGTCTGATTTCGAGCGTAATTTCCGGCAAGGTATCGTCCAAGGCCCAGCTCACCGTAGTGTCGACCGTGGCCATCATCCTCATCGCCGTGGCCATCTTCCTGCCCTCGACCTACCGCGTGTCCATGCCCGCCTATTCGCCCGCCGACGGCTTCACAATGGCAATGGTGCCCACCAAGGCTCTGCTCCTCGTGGCCTGCGGTCTCTGCACCTCCGTGATGTGGGGCGGCATCTTCAACCTCGCAGTCGAAGGCCTCGGCAAGTACACCGCCAAGGCCTCGGGTATCTTTATGATGATGGTAGTCGGCGGCGGCGTCATGCCCCTCATCCAGAACGCCATCGCCAACAGCGTAAGCTACATGGCTTCCTACTGGCTGGTAATCGCCATGCTGGCATACCTGCTCTTCTACGCCTTGGTCGGCTGCAAGAACGTCAACACCAACATCCCCGTTGAGGAGGAACCCGATCCCCGCAACCTCTGACAACAGGCAACAAACTAACACTCAACAGCCCCGCGCCCACCGCGGGGCTGTTTATTGTTCGCCCGACATGGGCATCATCTAACGGGTGGAAGTCCCGAGCGCGCCCCGATAGCGGGAAGCGCATAGTCCGAGGCAACGGTGTCTGCCGCGAGG
>JAIDUY010000091.1 GCA_029059965.1 Muribaculaceae bacterium | reverse complement strand
CCCGCCTTCGCCTCGTGGGCGCGCTCTTGTTTTAAAGACACAGGTCCATGGTGCTCCACGCCCCGGGGGTGAAGGAGCTGGTGTAGCTTGTGGCGTAGAGGTCGGGCAGGCCGAGGACGTGCGAGAACTCGTGCACGAAGGTGCCGACGCCGTCGGGGCGGGTGCCTTCCCACTCGTTGGAGCAGGCATAGCGGTCGAGGAGCTTGCCGTCGTAGTAGTTGGCGCCTACGCCGTAGGTTGCGCTCCAGGAGTGCGGCCAGATGGTGTCGGCGCTGCCGCCGGAGGCTTCGCCACGGCCGGCATAGAAGACGAATACGTTGTCGATTTCGCCGTCGCCGTCGCGGTCGTACTGGCTGAAGTCGACTTCATCGTCGACAAGGTCGCAGGCGTCGCGAATCATATGTGCGGGGCGTATGTCGTTGCCACCCCAGTCGTTGCCGCCGTAGTAGCTCATGCTGTTGGGCAGGGTAACGGGGCCGACCACATCGAAGTCGCAGTCGAACTGGCCCATGGACGACTCGAGGAAGAAGTCGTGGGCGCTGCCGGTGCCTCCGTAGTCGCTGAAACCGGGTTCGTTGAGCATGCGGTTGAAGTAGTCGTGCGGATCGGACAGCGAGAACTTGACGTCGGTATATTCCACAAGGATGACGAGGCCTTTCTGCTTGCCCATGCCGGGGAAGCGGGACTCGGGGAAGAGTCCGGGACCTCGCATGATTGCGGATTCGGCATTGCGGTCGAGCGCTGCATTGAGGTCGGCACGAACCTGCTCGCGGTCGACGCGGGCGAGGAATGCGGATACTTCGCCTGTGCGGGGCGCGTCGGCACGCAGCCCCGTGCTGACAGGACGACCGGATATGTCGACTGTCGCGAAATAGAACTGTTCGCCGTCGTTGACGAGCAGGTATCCGTCGGGGGTGAAATACTGGTGAGCGCGCTCATCGCCGACCAGGCGCACCTCTATCGATGTGCCGTCGGCCTGTGTCATGGTTATGATGCCCGGCTTGGCGGGAACTGCAGTCGCCGTCAGAGCCGCCAGGGAAACAGCTATCCCTGCTAAAGTGGCCTTCGCCTTTTTATTCATGCGGTAATGTACCTTTGGTGGTTTAAACACCGCAAAAATAAAGTGAATTTTTGAATTATGCAACAAAGTTTACGGATTTTTGAAGTATGTGATATATATTTATCAAATAAATTGGAAATACGACATCCGCAACACAGGCGTAACAATATGGCATATTGCCGCCATCAGCGCCAAATCAAGTCGGAGATGCTAAAAAACAGCCCGCCCAAGCGGCCTTGGAGCGCATAAAATCTTTCATTTTTACATTCGTTAAGTCGAAGCCGACATTTAATCATTCGTAAAGATTCGGCTGTGACATTCTTCGGGCTATGTGTTTTTTTTGTAATTTTGCATCACATTATTAATAAGTGTTCATGAACAAACAGCAAAGGATACTCTGGGCCGACGACGAAATCGACCTTCTGAAGCCTCACATACTCTTTCTCCGCAACAAAGGCTATGAAGTCGTCACGGCCAACAACGGCCGCGACGCCCTCGACATGGTCACGGCCGAGCCTTTCGACCTTATCATACTTGACGAGAACATGCCCGGCCTCACAGGCCTCGAGACGCTCGCCCTGATCAAACAGCACCGTCCCCACACTCCCGTAATCATGATTACCAAGAGCGAGGAGGAGAACATAATGGACCAGGCCGTCGGCAGCAAAATCGCCGACTATCTCATCAAGCCGGTCAATCCCAACCAGATTCTCATCGCCATCAAGAAGCATCTGCACTCGGAGCGGCTCGTGGCCGAGAAGACCAGCCGCGACTACCGCGAGGAGTTCGGACAGCTTGGCTCGGCCATCAACACCGCCGACAGCATCGACGACTGGTACGCGCTCTATACCCGTCTGGTCTACCGCGAGATGGAGCTGGCGCAGACCGATACAAACATGGACGAGCTGCTCGACACCCAGAAGGTGGAGGCCAACAAGGAGTTCTTCAAGTGGGTGCGCCGCAACTACGAGAGCTGGGTTGCCGGCGACGACAAGCCGCTGATGAGCCCGCGCATCTTCCCCGAAGTTGTATTCCCGCTGCTGAACGCCGGCGAGAAAGTGTTCTTCATCCTCATCGACAACTTCCGCCTTGACCAGTGGCGCACCATAAAGCCCCTGCTGGCCGAGTACTTCGACTTCGACGAGAGGCTCTACACCTCCATCCTGCCCACGGCCACACAGTATGCCCGCAACGCCATCTTCTCCGGCCTGATGCCTGCGCAGATAGAGCGCATGTTCCCCGAGCTGTGGATAGACGAGGATGCCGAGGAAGGCAAGAACATCAACGAGAGTCCGCTGATAGCCACGCAGTTCGAACGCCATCGCCGCAAGGTGAAGTTCAGCTACCACAAGATAAACGACAGCACGGGCGGCGAGAGGCTGCTGCGCGAATTCGACCGCCTCGAATCCGACGACCTGACAGTCATCATCTTCAACTTCATCGATATGCTCTCGCACGCGCGTACCGAAAGCCGAATGATACGCGAACTGGCATCGACGAACGCTGCCTACCGCTCGCTCACCGAGTCGTGGTTCCGCCACTCGTCGGCCATCGAAATCTTCCGCCGCATCGCCGCAAAGGGTTATAAGATTGTGCTCACCACCGACCACGGCACCATCCGCGTGGACAATCCCGTCAAGGTTGTGGGCGACAAGAACACCAACACAAACCTGCGCTACAAGCTCGGCAAGAATCTGGCCTACAACTCGCGCCAGGTGTACGAAATCAAGTCTCCGGCACGCTTCGGTCTGCCCTCGCCCAACGTGTCGACGACCTACATCTTCGCCGCTCCGGACGACTTCTTCGCCTATCCCAACAACTATAATTACTACGTACAATACTACACCGGCACCTTCCAGCACGGAGGCATCTCGATGGAGGAAATGCTGGTGCCCCTCATCACACTGAACCCCAAATGAAAACCATCAACGTTCACAATCTCGAGGCCCTGCCCGCGGCCGCCCGCGAATTTGCCGAAATGATGGGCGACAACACCGTGTTCGCCTTCTACGGCGACATGGGCGCAGGAAAGACCACATTCATCAACGCGCTGTCGAAGGTGCTCGGCGTCGACGACGACGATACGGCTTCGCCCACATTCGCCCTCATCAACGAATATCGCTCGGACACAACGGCGGAGCTCATCTACCACTTCGACTTCTACCGCATCGAAGACCTCGACGAGGCTCTCGAGCTCGGCATCGAGGACTACTTCGATTCCGGCGCCATCTGCCTGATAGAGTGGCCCGAGCGCATCGCCGCAGCCCTGCCATCGGACACCGTTCATGTGCGCATCACCGTCAACGACGACGACTCGCGCACCATCACCGTCGGCGAATGAAGCCTGTGATTCACTGGATGCCGGAGTGCGCGTCGACAAGCGCCGAGCTGGCGCGGATGGCCGATGCGCCGGCCGGCACGACAGTGGCCACACACTGCCAGACGGCGGGCCGCGGTCAGCGCGGCAACAGCTGGGAAGCCAAGCCGGGACACAATCTGACTTTTTCGGTGCTCCTGCGCCCCGAGACCATCCCTGCGGCGCGCCAGTTCGAGCTATCGATGCTGGTGGCCCTGGCCGTGGCCGACACCGTGAGCGGACTGCTCGAAGGCACCGACGCCCCCGAGGTGACTGTCAAGTGGCCCAACGACATCTATATCGGCGACAGCAAGGTCTGCGGCATGCTCATCGAGAACAGCCTGCGCGGACGCGACATCGAGCACAGCATTGCCGGCATAGGCGTCAACATCAACCAGCGACGCTTCGTCAGCGACGCACCCAACCCGGTGTCGGTAATCAGCTACACGGGACGCGAAATCATGCTCGAACCTCTGCTCGACGAGCTATGTACGCGCATCGTCCACGACGTCGAGGCCTACACAGGTACGCCGGCCGACGCCTCCACGCTGCTGGAGCGCTATCGCAGCCGATTGTGGCGCGGCTACGGCATCCATCCATTCCGCACGCCCGACGGCGAGCGCTTCAAAGCGGCCATCGAATCCATTGCTCCCGACGGCACTCTGACGCTGAGCAACGGCCGCAGCTTCGCTTTCAAGGAGGTGATTTTCGAGCTCTGAAGCCCCTCAACCGGCCCCTACATTATTAAATTGGAACTGCAAGCCTATTGCGTTATTTAATAGCGCAATAGGCTTTTTAACACCCCTCCATTTTATCTTGACATCCTCGTTGTGAGTCTTTGTTGTGAATATCTTTGCAACATCGAAACTTCCAATACCTAAACTATACGATGCAAAAATTACGCAGAACCATCATTGCCTGTCTTGCCGCGGCAGCCGCTCTCGGCGCCGGCGCGACAGCACCCCACTCCGTCAGCGGCACTTCGCCGACAGTGGCCGAAGACTTCAACTCCATGTGGAACGGCAGCGAAGCCGTACTCACCCTTCCCGAGGGATGGGCAGTGGACCGCAACATGACAGCGCCCCGCACTGTCGGCAGCTGGTCGGCAGCTTCGTCCGAAGTGATGTACGCAGGCGGCGTTTCCCTCGCCTCCAACGCCAAGAACGGCACCTGGAACTTCGGCTCGTCGTCGGACGGCAGCGACCGCGCGGTCGGCGGCCTCACCACCACGGTCAATAACGGTACCCGCGGCGTCAATCTGATGACCGCCATCACCAACAGCGACGCCCGTCCCATTGACCGTCTGACCATCTCCTATAATATAGAGAAGTACCGCAAGGGCGCCAACGCCGCCGGCTTCGCCGTACAGCTCTACTACTCCACCGACGGCGAGGCCTGGACTCCCGCCGGCGACAGCTTCCGCACCCACTTCGACGCCGACAACGAGACCCTGGGCGCCGAAATCGTGCCTATCAGCACCACCGAGGTCAAGGACCGCGTACTGATGGCCGACGTCGCTCCCGGCGCGACTGTCTATCTGGCATGGAACATCTCCGTCGCCACCGGCAGCACCCCCGACAAGGCTCCCGGCCTTGCCATCGACGACGTGAACGTGACGGCTTCGTTCGCCGACGCCAACAAGCACTACCTCTACGTTGAAAATGCCACCGGCGCTCCGTCGCTGACCGTATACAGCACGCCCGACAGCTACATGGGCGCCGCACCCGGCACGGCCTCGGCAATGAGCAAGGTGGTCAACGGCGTGAGCTATCTGGCATGGGAAATGCCTGCCGGCTCCTACTCCGTGACTGCCGTCGCAGCCGGCACCGAATACGGTCCCGCCGCAGCCGGCGGTGACGCCGACCTCTATCTGTGCGCCTCGCCCGAGGGCCTCAAGGCCATCGA
>JAIDUY010000090.1 GCA_029059965.1 Muribaculaceae bacterium | reverse complement strand
GAGCATGTGGCGCTCAAGGATATCGATCTGCGCGTCGGTACCGGCGAGTTCGTCTATCTGCTCGGGCGTGTCGGCAGCGGCAAGACATCGCTGATGAAGTCGCTCTACGCCGAAGTGCCCGTGGCCTCGGGAGAGGCCCACATCTTCGAGTACGACCTCACGGCCATACGCCCTGCCGAAATTCCGTTTCTGCGCCGCCGCATAGGCATCGTCTTCCAGGATTTTCAGCTCCTGCCCGACCGCACCGCCTACGACAATCTCAGTTTCGTGCTCGAGGCCACCGGATGGCGCGACCGCGACGAGCGCCATGCCCGCATCGAGGAGGTGCTCCGGCGTGTCGGCATGATTTCCAAAGCTTTCAAGATGCCCCACCGCCTCAGCGGCGGCGAGCAGCAGCGCATCGTCATCGCCCGCGCTCTCCTCAACCGCCCCACACTCATTCTTGCCGACGAGCCCACCGGCAACCTCGACCCCGAGACCGGCGAACAGATTATGACCATGCTCCACGGGCTGACCGAAAACGACGGAACGACCGTCGTCGTGGCGACGCACAACCTCGCGTTCACCGAGCGCTATCCCGGCCGAGTGCTGCGCTGCGAGAAGAAGAATCTCATCGAATCCGACATATGAAACTCCGCATACTCCTGACATTTGTCCTGCTTGCCGCCTGCGCCGCCCTGCGCGCACAGTCGGCAGCCGATGTCCGCTTCGGCAACGAGGCCGCCGACACCACGCGACTCACCGACATGATCGACCGCTGCGTGGCACGCGCTTTCGAGACCCCCGAGGAGCGTGTGGCTTTCTTCGCCCGCGAGTTCGAAGGCACTCCCTACGCCGCTCATACACTCGAAGGCGAGCCCGAGACGCTGACAGTGCGCCTCGACTCGCTCGACTGCACGACATTCGCCGAAACCGTGCTCGCCCTGGCGCAGACCGCAGGCGAGCGTCGCCACTCGTGGCGCGACTTCGTCTTCAACCTCAGGCGCCTGCGCTACCGTTCCGGCGAGACCGACGGCTATCCCAGCCGCCTGCACTACATAGCCGAGTGGGCCGTCGACAACATCCACCGCGGCAACCTTCAGGATGCTTGCCGATTCTTCCCCAAGGTCAACTACATGGTCAAGAGCATCGACTTCATGAGCCGCAACCGCGACCGCTATCCGGCCTTGGCCGATTCGGCAAACTATGCCCGCATCCGCTCGGTCGAGAGCGGATACCGCAACCACCGCTTCCCCTATGTGCGCACCAACGACCTCGGTTCGCGCGCCACGCGCGATGCCTTCCGCAGCGGCGACGTGGTGGCTCTGGTGAGCAATGTCCGCGGCCTCGACGTAACCCATATGGGCGTGATCATCAAGGACGAGGCCGGAGTGCCCCACCTGTTCCACGCTTCGTCGTCGGCAGGACGCGTGCAGATGGAGGAGCGCCCGCTCGACGACTTCATGCGCAAAAACCGCCAGTGGCTCGGCATGCGCGTGTTCCGCCTCGCCTCACCGATGTAAACCTCGATAGACTACGGCTTTTATGCCGTCTTGAATCTTGCTCCGGCCGGACTGAGGCGCGGAGCTTATCTTTTATCGTTAAATAACGTCAACAAAGTTGGCGGTTTTAAGAAAATTTTTACTACATTTGCACGTTCAACTTTTAGGCCGACACCTTAACGGCCTCGTGATTATATCATACATACCTTAATAACACTATAATAACATGAAGAAACTTTACTTTACCCTCGTAGCCTGTCTACTGGCTATGACTGTAAGCGCCGCTCCCGCGAGCAAGCTCTACCTTATCGGTGAGCCTGCAGGCGGTTGGAGTCCGCTGAAAGGCACCGAAATGACCGAAACGTCTGCCGGTGTGTTCGAACTCGATGTCAATCTGACCAAAACGAATTGGTTCGGCTTCTCCCAGAAGCTCGGAAACAGTGGAAGCGACTGGAGTACAATGAACGGTGCCCGCTACGGCGCTCCTTCGAACAACTACTCCATCAAACTCAACGAGACCGTTTCTCTGTCTTATCCCAGCGAGAATGCATTTATGCTTGGTGCCGGTGATTGGCATTTCAAAGTGGATACCAACACCAATAAATTCACTCTCACTGGTCAGGAAATCGAAGATCCAACAGCTAACGTTTTCTATCTGCGTGGAGCTGTTCCCGGATGGAACGCTACTGATGCTAATAAATTTACTCAGGACGGCGATACCTATACGATAAGTCTCCCCGCTCTTTCGGGTGAATTCAAAGTCGCCAACAGCGACTACAGCAAGCAGTATTCTGCTTCTGCTCCTATCGAGCTTGGAGTTGAGACTACTGTCAGCAATCTTGGTTCCTCCAACAGTACACTTAAGGAGAGCAGTATTACCAACGTTACTGTCACTTTCGTGAAAGTCAGCGATTCCGAAGGTAAAATAACAATCAATGGTACTGTTGAAGGCGGTGGCGTAGAAATCGACTATTCCCAGTGGTATGTAAACGTACTTGGTGATTTCAATAACTGGCAAGACAACGGCGTGAATCCCGTTGACGGCATTTCCAAGCACGAAAATCTCGCTATCGGTACTACCGGTTTCAAAGTCAAAGTCTGGAACGGCGCTGACGTATGGCACTTTGTAGAAGGTTCCATCGCTACCGATGAATGGGTTGATTTCCCCGAAAATTCATTTGGCGGCAGTGCTACTCTCATTGAGGGTGCTACCGAAGGCTCTGTCTATACCGTAGAGTTTGACTGCGCCAACAACAAGGTGAAAGTCACCAAGATCGGCGGCGAAACTCCCGAGCCCGTTATCCCCGCTGCAATGTATATGAGCGGTGACCTCGGCGCAGGCTGGGAATTCAACAAGGAAATGACCAAGGCCGAAAATGTATTTACTTACGACTTCGTAGCCGGCGGTCAGGCTCACGTGACTTTCACCAGCGGTATCATGACCGAATGGGTTGTCGCCGACGGCGTACGCTACGGCGCAGGTGATGAGGATGTTGCTGTCGAGCTCGGAACTTCCTACGCAATGACAGCTTCCAGCGACAAGTGCTGGAGCCTCCCCGCAGGCAACTACAAGGCCACCGTCACCTTCGACGAAGAAGGCGTTCCCACCGTTGTATTCTCCGGCGAGACTGCCGAAATCTTCGAAATCCCCGAAGCTCTCTTCCTGAGCTACGATGTTGAAGACGGCAACTGGAACTTCAACAACGAAATGACCAACGAAGGCGACGGCGTCTTCACCGCCGAACTCGTAGTTCCCGGCAACAACGCCTACATCACCTTCGCCACCGGCAACATCACCGTCAACGAAGACCTCAGCTGGGCTGTGGACGGCATCCGCTACGGCGCAGGCGAACAGGAAGTGACCATCGCCATGGGAGAATCCTACACAATGGAGGAAAACAACGGTAACTGCTGGATTATCGCCGGCGCAGGCACCTATGCCCTCACCGTAACTTACGACGCCGACGCCAAGACCATCACCCTGATGGCCGAGAAGACCTCGGTGCCCGCAACCGACCCCGTGCTCTACCTCCGCGGTGCCGACTTCGGCAATTGGGAAATTGCTGACGAAACCAATCAGTTCACCCTCGAAGGCGGTGTCTACACCCTCCACGTTGCCGCCCTCAACGGCGCATTCAAAATCACCGACGCCGACTCTAACGACGAAAACACCATAACTGTTGCCGACGCCGAAGTACGTCAGGATATGGTTGCCGGTCAGACCTACACCACCGCAAACCTCTATGGCAGCGATGCCGACAACATGATTATGGCCGAAGCTCTCACAGACGTCACCGTGACCTACGACCGCGACAACGCCACCATCAAGGTTGAAGGTACTGTCGCCGAAAACGCAGTCAAGACCTATACCCTCATGGGTCACTTCTACATCTACCGTGGCGAAATCAACGCTCTGGCCGAAGCCGCATGGAACGAAATCGCCATGACCGAGGAGAACGGCATCTATACCGCCACCGTAGTTCCCACCACAGCCGAAGGCCGCATGCTCATCGCAGGCACCCGTAACGGCGTGGCTCTCGGCTACTACAAGGCAGCTGCCGACGCCGCAGCCCTCACCGCCGAAGCTCCCGCAAACCTCGCAATCGACGGTACCCATGACCTCAACTTCAACCTCAACCCCGAGCACAAGTATGAACTTACATACAATGCCGAGAGCGGCGAGCTCGCAGCCGAGGACAAGGGTCAGACCACAGGTGTCGAAGGCATCGTTGCCGAAGACGCTGAAGCTCCTGTCTACTACAACCTCCAGGGTGTCCGCGTGGACAACCCCGCAGCCGGCCTCTACATCGTGGTTCGCGGCAGCAAGGTTGCCAAGGAAATGGTGAAATAATCCATAGACATACCGTTAAGAAAACGGCGTTCCCCTCCCCGGGAGCGCCGTTTTTTTCAGCAACCGGATTTTTCAACAAAAGAACAATATTTCAGACAGGAGAACAGTAGAACTTTTATTATTTAATTAAACACCTGTTCTCTTGTTTTAAGCCATAAAACTCGTGTATCTCCTGTTCTCCTGTCCATACTGTTGTTCTATTGTTGAAAAAATGGTACCTTTGCATCAAAACACATCGTCATGGAACAAGCGCCACTACCCGTAATCGCCATCGTCGTGCCCTGCTACAACGAGCAGGAGGCACTGCCAGTCGCCGCCCCCGTGCTGCTCGACGTCCTTAACCGCATGGTTGCCATGGGCCTTGCCTCGCCCGAGAGCTATGTGATGTGCGTCGACGACGGCAGCCGCGATGCCACCTGGGCCGTCATCGCTCAGCTCCATGCCTCCGACCGCCGGATAAAGGGAATAGCCCTGGCCCATAACCGCGGCCACCAGTACGCGCTGCTTGCGGGACTCACGTCGGTGATGAACCGCTGCGACGCCGCAATATCCATCGACGCCGACCTCCAGGACGACCCCGAGGCCATGATAGAGATGGTGCGCCTGTTCGTGCTCGGCGGCAAGGAGGTGGTCTACGGCGTACGCGCCTCGCGCGCCACCGACACGGCCTTCAAGCGCGGCACGGCACATGCCTTCTACACTTTCCAGCGTATCATGGGCCTCGAGACGGTCTACGACCATGCCGACTACCGCCTGATGAGCAACCGCGCCCTGCAGCTGCTGGCCGAGTACGGCGAGAGCAACATCTTCCTGCGCGGCATCGTGCCGCAGATAGGCCTCGACACGGCCATGGTGACCTACGACCGCCGCGTGCGCGTGGCCGGCGAGAGCAAGTATCCGCTGTCGAAGATGCTGGCGCTGTCCGTCGACGGCATCACATCGTTCTCGGCGCGGCCGATGCGGTGGATTTTCTTTGCCGGAGTCATCATCTTCTGCCTCACCTTCCTTGTGGCGCTCTATGTCCTGGTGTCGTACTTCTTCGGCTCGCACACCAGTGCCGGATGGAGCTCGCTGATGCTGTCGGTGTGGTTCCTCGGCAGCATGATTCTCATGGCCATAGGTGTGGTGGGCGAGTACATAGGCAAGATATTCGTCGAAGTCAAGCACCGTCCCCGCTTCGCCATCAAGTCCGAAATCCGCGACTGATTCCCGGCTCCGCCGCCACCATCAAGCCCACGAAAGTTAAAATAGTTGCGGAAAAGGTAGTAACGCTACAACCTTTTCCGCAACATTTTTATTTGGGACATGCCGACCGGTCGGGGTGGCGGCGGGTATGTCGCTGTTATAAAATTTTGTCACTTTCGGGGAATTTTATAACTTTGCGCTGCAAACCACAGCGTTTACAATGGACTACAGTATTTTAGATTTCTTGGGCTTGCTCGGTGCCGTGGGCTTGTTCCTTTACGGCATGAAGGTCATGAGCGAAGGCCTTCAGAAAGCCGCCGGCGACCGACTCCGCAACATCCTCTCGGCCATGACCCGCAACCGTTTCACGGGTCTGCTCACGGGTTTCTTCATCACTGCACTCATCCAGAGCTCGTCGGCATCGACGGTGATGGTGGTGAGCTTCGTAAACGCCGGCCTGATGAATCTGGCCCAGTCGATGGCTGTCATCATGGGTGCCAACGTCGGTACGACCTTCACCGCATGGATTATAGCGCTGTTCGGTTTCAAAGTCAATATATCGGCATTCATCATACCCCTCATAGGCTTCGCCGTGGTGCTCCTGTTCACCAACAAGAGCAAACCGAAGAGCATCGGCGAGTTCCTGATAGGCTTCTCCTTCCTCTTCATGGGTCTGGACATGATAAGCACCTATGTCCCCGACCTGCAGAGCAATCCCGAGATGTTCGCCTCGCTCCAGAACTATGCCTCGATGGGCATATGGAGTGTGCTCATTTTCTGTGCCGTGGGCCTGGTGGTGACGGCAGTCATACAGAGCTCCGCCGCCACATTCGCCATCACTCTGATTATGTGCAGCAAGGGCTGGATTACCTTCGAGCTGGCCTGCGCCCTGGTGCTGGGCAGCAACATCGGTACCACCATCACCCCGATTATCGCCTCGATGAGCGGTAATGTGGCCGCCAAGCGCACCGCCATGGGCCACCTGCTGTTCAACCTCCTCGGCACTGTGTGGTGCCTGGCTGTGTTCATACCCTTCGCGCACTTCAACGGCTGGCTCACCGAGCTCATCGGCCAGGGCAACCCCGACGAGCTCTACGCCTTCGTCAACCAGATCCGCGACACCGACCCCGACCTCTACAACCATCTGTTCGACGGCTCCCTGCCCGTAGGCAGCGATGTGCTGGCCAAGGTGGGTGCGCTGCAGATGAGCGTGTCGTTCGGCCTGTCCATCTTCCACACCACTTTCAACCTCGTCAACGTGGCCATAATGATATGGCTCACCAACCTCTACGTCAAGATTGTCGAGTGGGTTGTGCCGTCCAAGAGCCGCGACGACGAGGAATTCACCCTCAAGTTCATCTCCCGCGGTCTGCTCAACGCCTCCGAACTCAACATCGCCCAGGCCGAGAAAGAACTCTACGTCTATGCCGAGCGCGTGGGTCGCATGATAGACATGGCTCTGAACCTGATCCACACAAAGAGCAAGAGCGAGGAGTACAACCGGCTGTACTCGCGCCTCGAGAAGTACGAGGACATCAGCGACCGCATGGAGCTCGAGATTGCCCACTACCTCAACCGATGCGCCGAGGGACGTCTGTCCAACGAGGGCAAGCTCCGCATCGCAGCCATGCTCAACATAATCAGCGAAATCGAGAGCATCGCCGACTGCTGTATGGGCGTCGGAAAGATTCTCAGCCGCAAAATCGAGGCCGGTGTGGACTTCAACCAGGAAATCTACGACAACATCGACGCCATGTATGTCTATGTCCGCCAGGCAATGGACATGATGGTCAACCAGCTCAAAGACGTCGAGAACGTAAGCGAGCGCAGCCTCATCGAATCCTACAACAAGGAGCGCGAAATCAACAACTTCCGCAACCAGCTGCGTGGCTCCAACGTCGGCAACATCAACGAGCACCACTACGAGTACCAGGCCGGTATCTACTACATGGACATCATCGGCGACCTCGAGAAGACGGGCGACTACATCATCAACGTGGTCGACACCCTGCGCGACGACTTCCGCAAGAACGCCGCCTGAGCCCGTCGGGCACCCGAAAATATAACGCACCTCCGTGCCACAGTGCGCGCGGAGGTGCCGTTTTATAAAAAGCATAAACAAAAAAGATACAATTTCGTTACTGAGCGCTCTCTTTCCAAAAAAAATCGCATATTTGCATCCGTAAACCAATCATTATGTCAGCCTCTTTGGGCAACATATTAGTAGTAGACAGCGACGACAACATTGCAGACCTGCTGAAAGTCAACCTTTCGAGCGAGGGCTACAGTGTCGACCGTCTCCGTCATGCCTCCGAGGTCGACCGCGCGAATCTCGGCGAGACCCGTCTTGTCATCGTCGATTCCATGCGCGAGGAATACTCCGGCATGGACCTCGTCTACGACCTCAAGGACGACCCCGAGACCGAGCACATAGGCATCATCCTCTATTCGCCCTTCAACGGCGAGCGCATGGTCATCGACGCCCTCGACGCCGGTGCCGACGACTATATCGTCAAGCCCTTCTCGCTGCGCGAGATGGTGGCCCGCGTGCGCAGCGTGCTGCGCCGCCGCCAGCGCGAGACCAAGGCTCCCCGGGGCGCGAGCATCGAGTTCGAAGGGCTTGCCGTCGACCTCCGCAGCCAGACCGTCACCCTCGACGGCCGTCCCGTGGCACTGTCGCGCATCGAGTACTCCATCCTCGTGCTCCTGCTAAAGAGCATCAACTCCTATGTGACGCGCGTCGAGATTCACCGCCGCGTCTGGAACGACGGCACCGCCGGTGCAAACGAGCGCATCGTCGACACCAACATCTCGCGCCTGCGCAAAAAGCTCGGCAACCTCGGCGACCGCATCGTCAACCGCTCCGGCCACGGCTACATGATCAGCTGACCAATCACCTCCCCAACCTGCTCTAAACATTTGTTGTGTCTGATTGTTTACCAATCAGGCAAAATTACTATCTTTGCATCAACAAATACATTACTGACATGGAAACAAATCAATTCGACCGCCTCAGCTATGCCCTCGGCATCAGCATGGGCTATAACTTCAGGGCTTCCGGAATCGAGAAGCTCGAAATCCAGGACTTTGCCGACGCCCTCGGCGCCGTGTTCTACGGCCAGCCGACCAAAATGACCTCCGAGGAGGCCAAGGCTGAAGTCCAGAAATTCTTCACCGAACTCAGCCGCAAGCAGCAGGAAGAGGCCGAGAAGATGGCCGACATCAACGCCAAGGCCGGCGAGCAGTTCCTGAGCGAGAACGGCAAGCGCGCCGAAGTGCGCACCACTCCCTCCGGCCTCCAGTACGAGGTTATCGAGGAAGGCAACGGTCCCCGTCCCGCCGCAGGCGACAGCGTGACCGTACACTACACCGGCAAGCTCATCGACGGCACCGTCTTCGACAGCAGCGAGGAGCGCGGCGAGCCCGCTACCTTCGGCGTCAGCCAGGTTATCCCCGGTTGGGTCGAGGCTCTGCAGCTCATGAACGAAGGTTCGCGCTGGCGTCTGTTCATCCCCTCGGCGCTGGCCTACGGCCCCCAGGGCGCCGGAGGCGTCATCGGCCCGAACCAGACTCTGATTTTCGACGTTCAGCTCATCAAGGTCAACAAGTAATGCGCTTGGCAACATTACGGACAGCGATGGCCGCAGCCGCCGTGGCGGTCTGCGGCCTTGCCTGCCCGGCCGCCGTGTCCGACACACGCGCACAGTCCGTGCAGGCTCCCGACAGCGTCACCGACGCCGCGGCCACTTTCATCGTGTCCAACATCCGCCAGGGCATCGACATGGTGCTTCAGAACATCGCCGACATGGGTCTTGAGGTCGATTCGGCTCAGGTAATCAGCCTTGTGGCCGAGCGCCTGTCCAATCCCTACGACCCGGAGGCGCACCGCAATGCCGCCCGCGTGCTCACCGAGACCGCGCAAGGAATGTCGGCGCAGCGCGAACGCGAATTCATGGACGCCGCCCGTGCCCGTGCCGCAGCTGCATCTTCCGGTGCCACAATCACCGACAGCGGCCTCGTCATCGAGACGCTCGCTCCCGGCGAGGGTGCCACCGTCGCCCCGACCGACACCGTCGTGTTCCACTATAAGGGCACCCTGCCCGGCGGTACCGTCTTCGACGACACTACCGGCGGCGAGCCCCTCGGCACGGTGGCCTCGCAGCTCGTGCCCGGCATGACCGAAGGACTCTCGCACATGAGCAAGGGCGGACGCTACCGCCTGTCCATCCCCTCGGCGCTGGCCTATGGCTCGCGTGGTGCCGGTGGCGTCATCCCGCCCGACACCCCCATCGAGTTCACCGTCGAGATAGTAGACATCAATCCCGCAAACAATCAATAATCCCGCAATATGAAGAAAATTCTTATCGGCGCCGCAGCCCTTCTGGCTGTATTCGCCGTATCGTGCAACAAGAACGAAGGCGCCCAGAGCGCTTCCGAGAATCAGTTCACCGACTCTCTTTCCACCGCTTTCGGACACTTCGTCGGCGCAAGCCTCGCCCAGCAGTCCACCGAATATACCGCCGAGCAGAAGCAGGAGTTCCTCAACGCTTTCCAGCAGGTGATGGCCACTGCAAGCACGGAGCCCGCACAGCGCGGCGCCCTCGTGGCCTCGCAGATGCTCCAGAGCATGAACCAGCTCGGCAACGACGGCATCGAGATGAACCGCGCAGCCATGGCCAACGGTTTCAAGTACACCTTCCTGATGGATTCGGTGGACTACAACGTGACCATGAAGTATAACGAAGAGTTCCGCGGCTTCCACAGCCGTGCAATGGAGATGGCCAGCGCAGCCCGTGCGGCAGAACGCATGGCCGCTCCCGAGGCACAGCAGAACGGCCGCATTGCCGCCGACTTCGTCAACCGCCTCAAGGAGAACGACTCCGCCGTTGCCACCACCGAGTCCGGCCTGACCTACAAAATCGAGAATGCAGGCGAGGACGCCAAGCCCGGCGCCAACTCCACCGTCAAGGTTAAATACATCGGCAAGCACATCAACGGCGAAGTATTCGACCAGAGCGGCGACGAGCCCGCAACCTTCAACCTCCGCGGCGTAGTGCCCGGCTTCAGCGAAGGTCTGCGCCTTATCGGCAAGGGCGGCAAGGCCACCCTCTACATCCCCGGTAACCTCGCCTACGGCGCCGAAGGCGCTCCCCAGGCAGGCATCGGCCCCAACGAGATGCTCGTCTTCGACGTAGAGCTCGTCGACTTCAACTGATTCTTTTTCAACAGAAGAACAAGTTTTTCGACAGGAGAACAGTAGAATAAAATTCAGACAGGAGAACCGTAGGACAGGATTTATAAAAAATTTCCTGTTTCTACGGTTCTCCTGTCTTAATAATAAATTATTGCTGTCCGATAAAACTCAGATACTGCAATAAAGTATGGCTCGAACGCTGATTTTACGGTGTTCGAGTCTTCA
>JAIDUY010000009.1 GCA_029059965.1 Muribaculaceae bacterium | reverse complement strand
AACGGGAAAAACGGGTTTGGTGTTCGTAATTCCTGGCGCAAATATACGGTTTTTTTTCGAGAGCACCGCATGGCTCGGCTTATTTTTGGCCGCTTGGGCGAAAAATGGTATATTTGCGCTATCCCGACATGAGTCGGGGCAAAATTAAAGCGATAAATCGGAAATGACACAAGCACTTGCCACGGGAACTTTCAAGGAAGGCAAGCTGCGCATGCAGCGCGACTCGAACCCATGCTGGGCCGGCCTCGTGTCGCAACCCTTGAGGGACTGAGAACGTTTTTAGCTTATATGAATGAAATTAGGACAGTCGAGGCATTGCGCTACATATTACCGCTGCGCGAGGGAGGGTCGCTTCCCGCGCTTATGGATGCCGACGACGATTTCAAGTACGTTCTGAAATTCCGCGGCGGCGGCCACGGAGCCAAGGCTCTGATAGCGGAATTCATAGGCGGCGAGCTTGCCCGCGCCGCCGGGCTGCGTGTGCCCGAACAGGTGTTCGTGAACCTCGACGAGGACTTCGGCCGTACCGAGGGCGACGAGGAAATACAGGACCTGCTGCAGGCCAGCCGCGGACTCAATCTGGGACTGCACTTCCTGTCGGGCGCGCTGACATGGGATGTTGCGGTCAATCATGCCGATGCGACGGAAGCCTCGCGTATCGTGTGGCTGGACGCATTCATGACCAACGTTGACCGCACATGGCGCAACACTAATATGCTTCTGTGGCACGGTCGCGAGCTGTGGCTGATAGATCACGGCGCATCGCTCTACTTCCACCACAACTGGACGGGCTGGGTGAAGGCGGCGCTGTCGCCATTCCCCTATGTGAAAGACCATGCCCTGCTGCGCGACGCCTCGCAGCTCGAGGAGGCCGACCGCTATATGCACGGACTGATTACCCCCGGGCTTATAGACGAAATCGTGGCCTCCGTGCCCGAGACGTGGTTGCTGCAGGCATCGCAGGAAGTCAGCCCCGAGGAGCAGCGCCGTGTATACTCCGAATTTCTGAAAACAAGACTGTCGAACTCTCTAATCTTTGTCAATCATGCCCGAGAAGTCAGGAATGCACTTGTATGAGTACGCCGTGGTGCGCTATATGCCCAGGGTGGAGCGCGAGGAGTTCGTCAATGTCGGGCTTGTGATGATGTGCAAACGCCGTCGCTGGATACGTGCGGGGATGAAAATAGATGCTGCCAAAATCGCGGCTTTGTGTCCCTGCGCCGACATGGATAATGCTGCAGCACAGCTCGATGCCTTCCGCATCGTTGCCGAGGGCAAGGCGCCCTATACTTCCGGGCTTGAGGTGCACGAGCGTTTCCGCTGGCTCACGGCGGTGCGGTCGGCATGCGTGACGACGTCGCGCCCGCATCCCGGCATCTGCCAAGACCTCGACGGAACTTTCGACCGCCTTTTCGCCGAGCTGGTGGAGTGATCAGACGTAGGGGTTCGAGTCTTTCTCGCGTCCGATTGTGGTGGTCTCCTCGTGTCCGGGGTAGACGACGGTTGAGTCGGGCAGGGTGAAGAGCTTCGTATGTATGCTGTCGGCAAGTGTGTTGTAGCTTCCTCCGGGTAGGTCGGTGCGTCCGATTGCTCCGCGGAAGAGGGCGTCGCCGACGATGACAAAGTCGTCCGACGGGCTGTAGAGCGCTATGCTTCCGGGTGAATGGCCGGGGACCTGAAGTACATACAGGTTTGAGTCGCCCACCGCGATGGAATCGCCGTCAACAAGGTTGACGTCGATAGCCACGGGCTTGAACGCATCGCCCGGCATACCGAACATGGCTGCCTGCTCGGCGGCGCGGCTGCCGAGGAAATCGTCGTCGATGTTGGCGGCGACCTTGACGCCGTAGCGGTCGCGGACGTAGTTGTCGCCCCAGCAGTGGTCGAGGTGCATGTGGGTGTTTATTATCTGACGGACGTTCAGCTTGTTGTCGGTCACGAATCGGTCGAACTGAGCCTGCTCGGCGGGGGTGCTCATTCCGGGGTCGACGACGACAGCGTCGCGCGACACGGAATCCCAGACGATGTATGTGCTCTCGCCGAATGGATTGAATGTAAAACGTTTGACTTGCATATCAGTAGAAC
>JAIDUY010000089.1 GCA_029059965.1 Muribaculaceae bacterium | reverse complement strand
CGCTCGTTCTTTGCTGTAGCAAAGCGGCTTTGCCGATGACATCACAAGACAAAAATCACTCAGAGATATGCGACCCCGGCATTAACAAATATTGGGGAACCGGCTCTTAACGTTAGCCACAGAAAACAGCCGACCCGGAACGGACGATCGATGCGTCCGTTCCGGGTCGGAGTTTGGGTTATGTTCAGACGGCTCAGCCGATGAAGTACATCATAGCCTGCGAGCTTGCGACAGCCTCGGTGATGCTGTCGTAGAACCAGCTCACGATACCGAGGGCGAGGATGCCGCCGACGGTGATCCACAGACCTGCGCGTTCGCCGCAGGAGCTGCGGAAGTATGCCACGGGGCACTCGTCCTCGCTGATGAACATCGCCTTGACCACAAGGAGATAGTAGTACAGCGATATGATGGTATTGATGAGGGCGATGAGCACAAGCACGTAGATGGCGGTGCTTCCCTGGTTGATGGCTCCGGTGAAGATGAAGAACTTCGAGAAGAAGCCGGCGAAGGGAGGAATGCCGGCGAGTGAGAACATCGCGAGCATCATGGCCACTGCCAGACGGGGGTTGGTGCGGTAGAGACCGTTGTAGTCGTCCATCGAAACCTTGCCTGTGGCGTTCTCGATGGCGCCGATGACACCGAAGGCCGCCAGGTTGGAGAAGATGTAGACCAGGATGTAGTACATCATCGCGGTCATGCCCATAGCGTTGAAGGCGATGATGCCGAGCATGATGTAGCCTGCCTGCGAAACGGACGAGAAGGCCAGGAAGCGCTTCATGTTGCGCTGGCGTATGGCGAAGAGGTTACCTACGGTGATGGTGAGGATAATCAGTGCGTAGAGCATCCACTCCCAGGCCACGCTGTAGAGTGTGCCGAACACCTGGGTCAGGATGACCATGAAGGCGAAGGCGGCCGCACCCTTGGATATTACGCTCAGGTAGGAGGTGACGTTGGTGGGAGCGCCCTGATAAACGTCGGCTGTCCAGAGGTGGAAGGGCACGAGCGAGAGCTTGAAACCCACACCGGCGATGACGAAGGCGAGCGCCAGGATGAGGAGCATGCTGAGCTGGCCTGTGAGGGCGTAGTAGATGTCCTGGAAATAGAGGCTGCCTGTCAGACCGTAGACGAAGCTCAGACCCATCATGAACACTGCCGAGGAGAACACGGCGGTAAGGATGTACTTGACGGCTGCCTCGTGGCTCTCGTAGCGGTTCTTCTCGAGTGCCACCATGGCTGCCAGAGGCAGGGAGGCGCATTCAAGACCGATGATGAAGAGCAGGAAGTGACGGGCGGAAATCATGAGGTACATGCCGAAGAGGGTGACGAGCATGAGCTCGTAGAACTCGCCGCGGCGTACCGACATGGCTTCGGAGTTGGACCAGTGCACGCTCTGAAGCATCACGATGACAACACCTACGTTGAGGATTGTCTTGATTGCGGCAGCTGCGGTACCGGTGACGTACATTCCGGCAAAGGCGCTCTCGGCCGAAGGACAGTAGCCCATGAGCTCGGCGACGAAACCTGCTGCCGTAAGGATGAGCATCAGGGCGACGGAGAGTCCCGGAAGGGCACGCTGTGTGCGTGCGGGCATGAATGTGTCGTAGAGGAAGACGATCAGGAAAACGACCAGCAGACCGATTTCCTGCTGCATTGCTAAGAACTGTGAGTAATCCATTGCTTTAGATTGCGGGGCTCGTCATGCCGAGGACTGTGAAGACTTCGGGCGTGAAGGTTTTGTTAATCAGTTCGTTGAAGAAGTTGGGGAAGCAACCGATGGCAGCCACGCAGATGATGAGGGCGGCAGTTGCGGTGCGTTCCCACCATGTGGCGTCGGTGAGCTCGAGGTGGTGCTTGTCCTGCACGGGGCCGAAGAGGAGCTTGCCGACCACGCGGAGGATGTAGACTGCGGTGATTACAATCGAGCAGCAGGCCACGATGGTGAATGCGCGGTGGAAGGTGTCGGCGTGCTGGAAGGAGCCCACGAACACTGTCATCTCGGCCACGAAGCCCGACAGACCGGGCAGACCCAGGGATGCCATACCGGCAATCACGTAGCAGACGGAGAGGTAAGGCATAATCTTCATCATGCCGCCCATCTTGGTGATTTCGCGGGTGTGGGTGCGTCCGTAGATCATACCGATGAGTGCGAAGAAGAGGGCTGTCATCAGACCGTGCGAGAGCATCTGCATGATTGCACCGGTCATCGCGGTGGTGTTCAGCATCAGGATGGCGAAGAGAACGAGGCCGCAGTGGCTGACCGAAGAGTATGCGTTGATGTACTTGAGGTCGGTCTTGACGCAGGCGCAGAAGGCACCGTAGACAACCGAGATACCTGTCAGGATAAGGAAGATGTAGCTCAGGGTGGCAGCTGCGTAGGGCATCAGGTAGATGGCCACGCGGAAGCAGCCGTAGCCGCCGAGCTTCATCAGTACGCCGGCGTGGAGCATCGACACTGCAGTGGGTGCCGAAGCGTGGCCGTCGGGGCTCCATGTGTGGAAGGGGAACATGGCGCCGAGGACGCCGAAGCCTACGAAGGTCATCGGGAAGAGGAACTGCTGCCAGCCGTGCGAGATGGCGTCGTTCTTTGCGATTTCGAGAAGGTTCCAGGTGAGCTGACCGCCTTCGGGAGCGCTATGGAAGTAGATACCGATGAGGCCGAGCATCAGGAATGCGGAGCCGCCCATGAGCATCAGTGTGAGCTTCATTGCCGAGTAGTTCTTGCGGCCCGAGCCCCACACACCGATGAGGAGGTACATCGGGATGAGAGCGACCTCGTAGAACATGAACATGGTGAAGAGGTCGATGCTGATGAAGAAGCCGAACACGCCGGTGGAGAGAAGCACAAGCCAGAGGAAGAATTCCTTGGGCATGTCAATCTTCCAGGAGGCGAAGGAGCCTGTCAGCAGGATGACGCTGGAGAGCAGAAGCATGGCGATGGAGATGCCGTCGACACCGATCGCGAGGTTGATGTTCAGCGGAGCGAACCATGTCCAGCTGTTGCAGAACAGCATGGGTGCTTCGGCCGCGGGAATTTCGGCGCGGAGTTTGAGGTACTCAAGCAGGACGTAGACCGAAAGTGCGGTCAGGGCCAGCGAGCCGACTACAGCCACGGCGCGGATAGGACGCGGGTCGCGGTTGTGGCACAGCCCTATCCCCAGGAGCATAAGCACGGGGATTACCACGAAGAGAATCAGAATATATGAAGACATTGCAGTTACTGTTTTCTGTGATGGATTGGCTTAACCCGGGATTAGAGAAGGCAGATGATTGTGATGGAGCCCAGAAGGACGGCGCCGACGAGATACCACCATACGTACATCTGAATCTGACCGGACTGGAGAGGCTTGATGGCTTCGGATGCCTTGTTTGTCACTGTGGCGAAGGCGTCCATGGTACCGTCGATGATATTGCGGTCGAACCATGCCAGCGGACGGCAGATAGCTCCGAAGATAATCTTGTGGGTGATGAACATATAGAGCTCATCCCAGTAGAAGCGGTGGTGCGCCCAGCGCCAGAGGGCGGGCATTGCGTTGCGGAACTTCTCGGGAAGAGGGTTTTCTTTCTTGTACATAACCCATGCGAGGCCGATGCCGAGGATGGCGACGCAGAGGCTGATGCCTGCTACGGTCCAGTCGAAGTGGGCCATGAAGTCGTAGGGTTCGCCGTTCCAGGAAACGAGTTTGCCGAAGGGGATGAAACCGGCCACGCAGGAGATAGCGGCCAGGATGATGAGGGGAAGTGTCATCACCCAAGGCTGGTCATGGGGTGCGTGGTGTCCTTCGTGTACCTTGTGCTCTTTCCACCAGAAGATGAGGAAGTAGAGGCGGAACATGTAGAAGGCGGTGAGGCCGGCTACTACTGCCA
>JAIDUY010000088.1 GCA_029059965.1 Muribaculaceae bacterium | reverse complement strand
TCGACGGACAGCCGCTTGAATCGACGGCACAGGAACGCGCCACGGGCTATACCGTCGCCCGCCTCCATCCCTCGGGACACAGCCTGCGCGTCGAAGTACGCCCCAACGGCAGCACGCCCAGCTACGGTTCCGTCACCTCTGTCGGCGACCGCGTGCAGAGCACCGTGGCACCCCATGCCGGCCGCGACCTGAGCATAGGCAAGCGCTTCCTTGTCCTGAGGGCAGGGGAGTGGGTCGAGACCGAGACCTTCAGCCTCGGCGAACGGGTGCGGGTTCAGCTCACCATCGAGGCCGGACGCGACATGGAATATGTGGCCGTAACCGACCTGCGTCCGGCGGCCTTCGAACCCGTCGACCAGATGCCGGGCTATGTCTACGACGGCTCACTGGCCATGTACCGAACCAACGGCGACACCCAGACCGACCTCTTTGTCAGCTTCCTGCCGCGCGGCACCTACCACGTCAGCTACGACATGACAGCCAACAACGCCGGGCGCTTCACCTCGGGCATAGCCACCATCCAGAGCCAGTATGCCCCCGAACTGACAGCGCACAGCGGTGGCACCACAATCACAATAGAATGACACGCCACGGGCGCAGACCGAACAAAAGCGGCTGCGCCCGTGTTTTTCCCTGTGGCAACCGCCATTTTGGCAGTTGCCTGCGTTTGGAACGATATTTGTAATAAAGGTAGAAAAAACATAAACACAAAATACAATAAACATATCCATTACTATGAAACTCAAACCGCTTGCAGACCGCGTGATAATCGCGCCCACAGCTGCTGAAGAAGTGACCTCGTCGGGCATCATCATTCCAGACTCCGCCAAGGAAAAACCCCTGAAAGGCACCGTGCTGGCCGTAGGCAACGGCACCAAGGACGAGGAAATGATTCTCAAGGCCGGCGACGAAGTCCTCTACGGCAAGTACGCAGGTTCCGAAATCGAGTTCGAGGGCGACAAGGTGCTCATCATGCGCCAGAACGAAGTTCTCGCAGTAATCGAGAAATAAGCATAGGATAAAGAAAGGAAAACAGAAATGGCTAAAGATATCAAATTCAATATCGAGGCTCGCGACGAGCTC
>JAIDUY010000087.1 GCA_029059965.1 Muribaculaceae bacterium | reverse complement strand
GCAACAAAGGCGACAAGACGATCACCGTTACCGTAAAGTACAAGGAAAAACATCCTATTTACGGCAAGTTCGTGAGCAAGACCAAGAAGTACCACGCACACGACGAAAACAACGAATGCTCCGTAGGCGACACCGTACGTCTGATGGAGACTCGTCCCCTGAGCAAGACCAAGCACTGGAGATTAGTAGAAATCGTAGAAAAAGTTAAGTAATAATGATACAGACTGAATCACGTCTTAACGTGGCCGACAACAGCGGTGCCAAGGAAGTGCTCTGCATCCACGTGCTCGGCGGAACCGGCCGTCGCTACGCTTCCGTAGGCGACATCATCGTCGTTACCGTCAAGAACGCTATCCCCGGCAGCGACGTAAAGAAAGGCACCGTGTCCCGTGCAATGGTGGTTCGCACCAAGAAAGAAGTACGCCGTCCCGACGGAAGCTATATCCGCTTCGACGACAACGCATGCGTGCTGCTCAAGAACGACGGTGAACTCCGCGGTACCCGTATCTTCGGTCCCGTCGCACGCGAACTCCGCGCCAAGAACATGAAAATCGTATCTCTGGCTCCCGAGGTACTCTGAAACGCCCTAAACAATAGCGAAAACACCAACCATTATGAGCAAAATGCACATCAAGAAGGGTGACACCGTCTACGTCCTCGCCGGCGAAGACCGCGGCAAAACCGGCCGCGTTCTCGCTGTCGAGCCCGCGAAGAACCGCGCCATAGTCGAAGGCGTAAACATCGTCACCAAGGCTACCAAGCCCACCGCCCAGCATCCCCAGGGCGGACTGGTCAAGAAAGAGGCTCCCATCCACATGTCCAACCTCAATCTTGTAGACCCCAAGACCGGCAAGCCCACCCGCATCCGTATCGAGCGCAAGGACGGCAAAGCCATCCGCATTTCTAAAAAATCCAATCAGGAAATCAAATAATGAGCGCAACACTGCACAAAGAATACAAGGAACGCATCGTTCCCGCACTCGAGCGCGAGTTCAACTACTCGACCGTGATGCAGGTGCCCCGTCTCGAAAAAATCGTCATCAACCAGGGCATCGGCGCAGCCACCCAGGACAAGAAGCTTATCGAGACCGCAATCAACGAACTCACAGCCATCACAGGTCAGAAAGCCGTTGCAACTCTTTCGCGCAAGGACATCTCCAACTTCAAGCTCCGTAAGAAAATGCCCGTCGGCGTGCGCGTGACCCTGCGTCGCGAGCGCATGTACGAATTCCTGGAGCGCCTCATCCGTGTGGCTCTTCCCCGAATCCGCGACTTCAAAGGCATCGAAGGCAAACTCGACGGCCGCGGCAACTACACCCTCGGCATCACCGAGCAGATCATCTTCCCCGAAATCAACATCGACAACATCAACAAGCTCACCGGTATGAACATCACCTTCGTTACCAGCGCGCCCACCGATGAAGAAGGATACGCTCTGCTCAAGCACTTCGGCCTCCCGTTCAAGAACGCAAAGAAACAGTAAGATATGGCTAAAGAATCAATGAAAGCCCGCGAGGTCAAGCGCGCACGCCTGGCAGCCAAGTATGCCCAGCGCCGCGAAGCCCTCAAGAAGATTGTCAACTCCGGCATCAACGAAGAAAACCGCGAGGCAGCATACGAAGCAGCTCAGAAGCTGCAGACCCTCCCCAAGAACGCAAGCCGCATCCGTCAGCACAACCGCTGCTCGATCACCGGCCGTCCCAAGGGATATATGCGCCAGTTCGGCATCTCCCGTATCCAGTTCCGCGAGATGGCAAGCGCAGGCCTCATCCCCGGCGTAAAGAAAGCAAGCTGGTAATCCGCTCTCCCCGGCTCGCATCGCCAAAAAACTCCCAGGGCTGCGCCTTAATCCGCCAAGGCGGAAATTGGGCACGGCCCCTCCAAGAGAGTGTTAAATATTGTTGGGCACACCGGCCCAATCAATTTAATATAAAATAAAAATGACTGATCCCATAGCAGATTATCTCACAAGATTGAGGAACGCTATCAAAGCCAACCACCGTGTGGTTGAAGTACCCGCCTCAAACTTGAAAAAAGAAATCACAAAGATCCTCTTCGAACAGGGCTACATCCTGAACTACAAGTTCGTCGAGGGCGACAACAACGCCCAGGGCACCATCAAGATCGCCCTCAAGTACGATCCCGTCGACAGAGTGAACGCAATCAAGGGCCTCAAGCGCGTATCGCGTCCCGGCCTGCGCCAGTACACCGGCTACAAAGACATGCCCCGCGTCCTCAACGGCCTCGGCATCGCCATCCTCAGCACCAGCCGCGGTGTAATGACCAACAAGAAAGCCTCCGAGCTCAAGATCGGCGGCGAAGTACTTTGCTACATCTACTAATCAACCTCATTATTCAGTACCACTATGTCTAGAATTGGTAAAGCTCCCATAGCAATCCCCGCAGGAGTAACGGTGACGGTTGATCAGAAAACCAACGTCGTGACCGTTAAGGGCCCCCACGGTGAACTCACCCAGGCCGTACACCCCGACCTCACAGTAAGCGTCGAGGACAATCACGTACACATCACTCGTCCCAGCGACGACATCGAACACCGCAGCCAGCACGGCCTCTTCCGTGCCCTGATCCACAACATGGTTGAAGGTGTCCACAAACGTTACCGCAAGGAGATGGAGCTCGTCGGCGTCGGCTACCGCGCCACAGCTACCGGCCAGGTGCTCGAACTGTCGCTTGGCTACTCCCACGCCATATATCTCAAGCTGCCTGCAGAAGTCAGCGTCGAGGCCAAGAGCGAGCGTAACAAGAACCCCCTCATCATCCTCGAAAGCCGCGACAAGCAGCTCCTCGGCCAGGTATGCGCCAAAATCCGCAGCCTGCGCAAGCCCGAACCCTACAAGGGCAAAGGTATCAAGTTCGTCGGCGAAATCATTCGTCGCAAGTCCGGCAAGAAGGCCGGTGCCAAATAAACTTAACCGCAGAGAACCATGATTTCAAAAATCGCAAGACGCACTAAAATCAAGACCCGCATCCGCGGCAAAATCTCCGGCACCGCCCAGCGTCCCCGCATGACCGTATTCCGCAGCAACAAGCAGATCTACGTACAGCTCATCGACGACCTCGCAGGCCGCACCCTCGTATCCGCCTCTTCGCGCGGTCTCGAGGAAAAGGGCACCAAGAGCGAAATCGCCGCAGCCGTAGGTGCCGCCGTGGCTGCCAAGGCACTCGAAGCCGGTATCTCCGAAGTTGTGTTCGACCGCAACGGATACCTCTTCCACGGACGTGTTAAATCTCTCGCTGATGCCGCTCGCGGCGCCGGCCTCAAATTCTGATAAAGTATGGCTAAAAGAAACAACAGAGTAAAATCGACCGGCGACCTCGAACTCAAGGACCGCCTGGTAGCGATCAACCGCGTCACCAAAGTGACCAAGGGCGGTCGTACATTCACCTTCGCAGCCATCGTTGTCGTCGGTAACGAAGACGGCATCGTAGGATGGGGTCTCGGCAAAGCCAACGAAGTCCAGGCCGCTATCGCCAAGGGCGTCGAAGCAGCTAAGAAAAACCTTATCCGCGTGCCTGTACACAAAGGTACCATTCCCCACGAGCAGGTGGCCAAGTTCGGCGGCAGCCGCATCATCCTCAAGCCCGCATCCCACGGTACCGGCGTAAAGGCCGGTGGTGCTATGCGTGCCGTGCTCGAGAGCGTAGGCATCACCGACGTCCTCGCAAAGAGCAAAGGCTCCTCCAACCCCCACAACCTCGTGAAAGCCACTATCGCCGCTCTCGACGAAATGCGCTCGCCCGCCATCGTCGCTCAGAACCGCGGCATTTCGGTAGAACAGGTCTTCAAAGGCTAAGCACACTCCAAACAACAATGGCACAGATCAAAATCACACAGATAAAGAGCCGCATCAACTGCCCCGCTGTGCAGAAGCGCACTCTGGACGCGCTCGGCCTCAAGAAAATGAACCACACCGTAGTAAAGGAGGACACTCCCTCGGTGATGGGAATGGTTAACAAAGTCCACCACCTGGTAAAGGTGACCAACGCTTAAAAACGAACCACAATGGATCTCAGCAATATTCAACCCGCAGCCGGCTCCGTAAAGAAGAAAACCCGCATCGGCCGTGGCCCCGGCTCCGGCAAGGGCGGCACATCGACCCGCGGTCACAAGGGCGCCAAGTCGCGTTCCGGCTACAGCCGCAAGATAGGCTTCGAAGGCGGTCAGATGCCCCTCCAGCGCCGTCTCCCCAAATTCGGCTTCAAGAATATCAACCGCGTGGAGTACAAGGCCATCAACCTGAGCCTCATCGCCGAGCTCGCCGAAGCAAAGCAGCTTCAGAAGGTAGGTCTGGATGAACTCCGCGCAGCAGGTTACCTCCGTCGCGGCCAGCTCGCCAAAGTACTTGCCGGCGGAGCAATCGCCAAAGCCGTCGCTGTCGAAGCCAACGCATTCTCCGCGGCCGCCAAAGCTGCTATCGAGGCAGCAGGCGGTACCGCTCAAACCGTCTGATCATGAGATTTATAGAAACCCTCAAAAACATCTGGACAATCCAGGAACTCCGTCACCGTCTGCTGGTGACAGTTCTGCTTGTGTTCATCTACCGCCTCGGTTGCTACGTTGTCCTTCCCGGCATCTCGCCCGCGGCCATCGACGCACTTCAGAACTTCACCAATAACAGCGGACTGATGCAGCTGCTGGACATGTTCTCCGGCAGCGCATTCTCGCAGGCCTCGATTTTCGCCCTCGGCATCATGCCCTACATCACGGCGAGCATCATGATTCAGCTCTGCGGAATGGTTCTCCCCTCTTTCCAGAAACTCCAGAGAGAGGGCGAAAGCGGACGTCAGAAGCTCAACCAGTACACACGCTATCTTACCGTACTGATTCTGCTGATGCAGGCACCCGCCTACCTCATCAACCTTGAGGTACAGGCCGGAGGTGCCGGCGCAGCCCTCCATATGGGCTTGCTGACCAAAGCTTATCTGACTATCATCCTCGCCGCAGGCTCCATGTTCATCATGTGGCTTGGCGAGCGCATCACCGACCGCGGTATCGGCAACGGTATCTCCTTCATCATCCTCGTCGGCATCATCGCCCGCCTGCCGCAGGCGCTGTACTTCGAGTTCACCACACGTCTGCCCAGCGACGGCGCAAGCCAGGGTGGCCTTGTGATGTTCCTGGTGGAGATTATCCTGCTGTTCGCCGTTACTGTCGGAGCTGTCCTGCTGGTGCAGGGAACACGTAAGGTGCCCGTGCAGTACGCCAAGCGTATCGTCGGCAACCGCCAGTACGGCGGTGCGCGCCAGTACATTCCCCTGAAGGTCAACGCCGCCGGCGTAATGCCCATCATCTTCGCCCAGGCCATCATGTTCATCCCCCTGACCCTGTCAGGCTTCGGAGCG
>JAIDUY010000086.1 GCA_029059965.1 Muribaculaceae bacterium | reverse complement strand
GGTATAGTAGAGCACGGCGCGCTCGCCGTCGCTGAGTCGGAGGGCGGAGTAGCCGTCATCGTCGAGACCGCGGGAGAAAAGCATGCGACCGCTGTCGATGAGCACGCGGTTGCCGGGGAACACTTCCTGCCATATCTCGATAACCTTGTCGAGGCGTGTGCGGCGCAGACGTGCCTGACGTCCGTCGGCCAGCGAGAGCTTGTAGCCGATGAGGTTGAGCATCTCGTCGTGCATGAGCTGGCTGAGCAGCAGCTCAAGTGTGGTCGGCGGAGTGACGCGGTGGTCAGGCGAGCCTATGACGGCCTGACTGAAGCGGCGGCTGAGGGCAGACGCCTCCTGGCGCTCCGACTGGCGGCGCTCATAGAGCGCGCCGAGGGCGTTGAGCCGCAAGGCCTTGTCGCCGAGGCTGTCGACGATGGCGCGGGTGAAGCGGGTCTTGCCTGCGCCGTTGGCTCCGATTATCACAAGCGGAGAACCGGCGTCTATGGTCAGAACGGATGGCGAATGGCCGTCCTTGCGTGGAGGTAGAGTGATTTCCATGGCTCATGCGCTTGGCGGGCGTATGGCCTGATGGGGCGGCACGAGGCCCGCTTGTTGGATGCTGTGTTGCTTAGAGTTGTATCTGCTTGCTGTAGGTGAGCTTGATTTTGGCGTTTTCAAGATCAAGCTCCGCGGCAACGGGTCCCTCGATATAGGGGATGACTTCCGACACTATGTATCTCTGGCTGTAGGAAGTCATGTCGAGTTCAAAGTTGACCATTACAGGCACCAGCGAGAAAGTGTAGTCCTCCTCTTTGATTTCCTCCTCGCGTTCGAGAAGCTCGTTGATGTATGTTCCGAGAGCGGTGAACGAATAGCTGCCGGAGCTCTGGTCGTAGGAAGCGTAGAAGGAAGTCTTGTTGTCGGGCAGTTTGTTGCCGCTGAAGAAATCGTCGCGGTCTTTCGAGAGGACAAGCAGCACATAGGGCGGAATGCCGACCATCTTGCTCTCGACCACGGAATCCACGGGGATGGACATAGTCACCGAGTTGAGCACGGCGAGCGACGAACCGTGGTTGCGATAGGCGGCCATGATTTCGGGAGCGGGGAATCTCAGACGGGACTCATAGCCGAGGGGGGCCACAAGGAGGGCACTGCCGGTGTTGATGCGGTCGGTCAGCGCGGGGTCGAGAGTGACGGAGAGATTGTTGTTGTTGATTACCTCGGGCGCAACTGCGTAGTATTCCTGCACGCTGTTGACGGTGTCCTTCTTGCCGGTGCTTGCGTTTTCCTTGATTGCACGCAGATGCATGGTCATGGAAGTACGGGTAGCGCGCAGCAGACGGCCGGAACCGAAAGTGCTACGGGCATAGAAGCCGGGGAATACTTTGCTGGTGAATATGGCGCCGCCGGCATAGTCGGCGGGATTATCCTCGAAAGCCTTGTAGAGCTTGCGTCCGAATTCGACAGGCAGCTTGACAGCCACGGTGCGTGTGGTGAGCTTGGCCAGCGAATCGTTGTCGAGGGTGGAAGCCGTATATACGGTGGAGCCGAGAACGTCGGAACTCGAGAAATATCCTTCGGGGCTGAAGTCCGAGTCGATGTCGGAGGGCAGCTGGCGTGTCAGCGGATAGACGGTCACGCCCATGGGGACGATGGAGTCGCCGATGAAACTGCCGGGGACGTATCGGAAATTCATGAAGATGGAGTCCACATTGTCGGCGGTGAAAGTGGCGGTGTCGAGAGCCACGGCGGGCAGGAACTGGGCCACCACGCTGCTGCTGATGGTGCCGTAGCCCGGGATAGTGACATTGCCGAGAAGTTCAGTCAGCGTGCGGGGGCGTATGCTTCGCACCTGTTCCGACGAACCGCTGATGGTAAAGGAAGAGTCCACTACAATCTGGACCTGGTCCTCGAGAAGCGAGGAGCCGATAGAGCCGTCCTCGCCACAGCCGGAGAGCGAGGCGCATGCCGCACCTGCGGCAGCCAGGACGAAGAGGGATATGCGGGATTTCATTTCAGAGGCTTTGGTAAAAATCGCGGTAAGCCTCGGCATTTCCCTCGCCGGGGAAATCGAGCACGGGCTTGCCGGATGCTTTGGCATATTCGATGATTTCAGCCGGGATTCCTTCGGAACTTACGGCAATGGCATCGGCATGGTCGATGGCGAGCTTGTGGAGCATCATGGCGTCTACGGGAGTGCCGTCGGCACCGAGGGCAGCCAGAGCTTCGGCGGGAATGCCGTCGGCGCGGAGTTTCTCGGCCATTCTGCCGTCGAGAGTGCCTTCGAAGTCATAGTCGAAGAGCGAATAGACAATCTTTGTGTTGCGGAACACGGGGTCGTCGGCAAACACAGTCTTGAGATACAAGGGTGTCAGAGCCGTAATCCAACCGGTGCAGTGGACGATGGAGGGCTCCCAGCGCAGTTTCTTGACGGTCTCGCCGGTGCCGCGTACAAAGAAGATGGAGCGCTCGTCGTTGGCGGCAGCGTCGTGTTCGGTCTCGAGCTTGCCGGACTGATGGCGCATGAAGTAGTCATCGTTGTCGATGAAGTAGACCTGAAGACGCGAGGGCTGCAGGGTGGCGACCTTTATGAGAAGAGGATGGTCGGTGTCGTCAATCGGAATGTTGAGGCCACTCAGACGGATAACCTCATGGAGCTGGTTACGGCGTTCGTTGATATTGCCGTATTTAGGCATGAAGGTGCGCACCTCGGCGCCTTTTTCCAGCATAGCCTGAGGCAGTGAGCGCCCGAAAGTGCTCAGGGCATTTGCGGGCAGGTATGGTTCTATCTCTTGCGAGACGTAAAGCACTTTTTTAACGTCCATTCTGAATGCTCGTTCTGTTTGTGTAGGTTTATTCTTTGCAAAGTTAGCTATTTTTTTGCAAATGCGGTGCCTGTGGCAGTCTGAGAAGCCCCATTTTTTTGTTTTTTTGGCATAAGGCAGGCCAAAGCTGTTGCCCTTATGGCATCATGCGGGCTGTCCGACAGATTGCAGGGAGGCTTTTCCGACCCTGTGTGGCGGTGTCTCGATTTTGCCGTATGGCGGATAATGAGTATTTTTGCAACAAAATTCAGAAACATGAGCAAACTCCGACTTTTACTGATACTGATTGCGGCCATCGCTGTCACTGCGGTATCTGCACAGGACAGCGTCGTGCCCGTGCGCTGGCGTACTGTCGTCAAGATGACCTCGCCGACAGAAGGCAAGGTAACCTTCCGCGCGCTTGTGGCGCAGGGCTGGCATCTCTACGGTCTTGAAATTCCGCAGGGAGGCCCCAAGGCAACACGCTTCGACCTCGGCGCAAGCACGGGAATTGAGTTCACATCTCCCGTCCGACCCTCCAGAGAGCCGCTGACGGTCGACGACCCGTTGTTCGGCATGAGCCTGACCTGGTGGGACTCCAACGTTAATTTCACCGTTCCCTTCCGCCTCACCGGCGAGGGCACACCCGAGCTCAAGGCCACTATTTCATATATGAGTTGCGACGGCAACAGCTGCCGTCCTCCGCGTACCGAGCGAATCAACGCACCTGTTCCACCATATCAGCCCTAACAGACGATGAAAAGAATCAGTACCTTATTAATAATGCTGTCGGTGTTCGCCGCGCTGTCCTTCGCCGCGGTCGAGCGACATGTGCAGTGGCAGGCAAGAATAGAACAGGGCGCCGCTTCCGGAACCGGAACGCTGGTGCTGACAGCCGAAGTCGAGTCCGGATGGCATATCTACGGACTTGAGATGCCCGAAGGAGGGCAGGAGGCCGGCATCCCCGACCCTACGGAAGTCACCGTGGACGACGCAGCCGGTCTTGTAGTCGGACCGCTGACGGCGAGCGTCAGTCCCGATGTTCACTTCGACAGCTTCATGAACCTGGAATTGCCGTGGCTCTCAGGAAGATTTGAACTGCGCCGCGAGCTCAGACTCGATGGCGTCGAAGGAGCCCGCGTAGCCGGAAACGTGCGCTATATGGCTTGCAACAACAATTCCTGCACGCCTCCCGACCGATTCTACTTCGACCTCGTGCTCGGCGATTCCGCAGCCGCAGCCGTCATTACGCCATCCGTAGCCGACAATGCGGCACAGACGACAGTCTCCGCTGCCGACAGCCGCACCGCACAGTGGTGGGCACCCGTTGAAGTCAGCACCGGCCCCACGACACAGAGCTACTGGGCCATCCTGCTGTTCGGATTCCTTGGCGGACTCGTGGCGCTCATGACGCCCTGCATCTGGCCGATGATACCCATGACGGTCAGCTTCTTCCTGAAACGCAGCAAGAGCCGCGGCCGCGCAATCGGCGACGCCATCACCTATGCCGGCAGCATACTCGTGATATTCCTCGTGTTGGGCATAGTGCTCACGCTGATCTTCGGCCCCGGAAAGCTCAATGAAATAGCCACCGGAGCCGTATTCAACCTGATATTCTTCGCCATGCTGGTGTTCTTCGCCATCAGCTTCTTCGGTGCTTTCGAGATAACCTTGCCCTCCAAGTGGACCAATGCCGCCGATGCCCGTGCCGGCAGCGCAGGCGGTGTGCTCGGCATCTTCTTCATGGCCTTCACCCTTGTGCTGGTGTCCTTCTCCTGCACCGGTCCCATCATCGGCACACTGCTGGTCGAGGCTTTCAGCCAGAGCAACCTCATGGGCCCGCTTTTAGGCATGGGCGGTTTCGCTCTGGGTCTGGCCTTGCCCTTCGGTCTGTTCGCCTTCTTCCCCTCGATGCTCAAGGAACTTCCCCGCTCGGGCAGCTGGCTCAATACAGTCAAGGTAGTCCTCGGCTTCATCGAACTCATCCTCTCGCTCAAGTTCCTCTCGGTGGCCGACCTCGCCTACGGCTGGCATATACTCGACCGCGAGGTGTTCCTGTCGCTGTGGATAGTACTGTTCGCCCTCCTCGGCGTCTACCTGCTCGGAAAACTTCGCTTCAGCCACGACGGCCCGAGCGAGCACACGTCGGTAGGACGCTTCTTCATGGCTCTGATATCCTTCGCCTTCGCAGTCTACCTCGTGCCCGGCCTGTGGGGCGCACCCCTCAAGGCCATCAGCGCCTTCGCCCCCCCGCTGTACACCCAGGACTTCAACCTTTACGGCGGTGAATTCACCAAATACGACGATTACGACCGCGGCATGGCCGCCGCTGCCGCCGAAGGCAAGCCCGTGCTGCTCGATTTCTCGGGCTACGCCTGCGTGAACTGCCGCAAGATGGAAGGTGCCGTCTTCGATACGCCCACCGTCCGTGCCATCATCGAGCAGGACTATGTCATGATAGAACTTATGGTGGACGACAAGACCGAACTGCCCGAACCCATGGTGGTCGAGGAAGAAGGCCGCACCGTACGCCTCACAACCGTGGGCGACAAGTGGAGCTACCTCCAGCGCCACAAGTTCTCGACCAACCAGCAGCCCTTCTACATCCTTCTCGACAACGAGGGACAGCCCCTCAGCCAGCCCCGTGCCCACGACGAGAACGTAGGCGCCTTCGTGGCCTGGCTCGAGAACGGAGTCGAAGCCTATTCCAACAAATGAGCTGAACATCAAACCTATGCATACAAGAGAAGAAAAAACCGAAGCCCTCGGACGAGTGCTCGACACGCTCGACATACTGCGCGTCAAGTGTCCGTGGGACGCCAAGCAGACCAACGAGAGCCTGCGACCCAACACCATCGAGGAAGTCTACGAACTCGCCCAGGCTCTGATGGACAACGACAACGCCAACATCTGCAAGGAACTCGGCGACGTGCTTCTGCACGTGTTCTTTTATGCCAAAATCGGCTCTGAAAGTGCTTCGTTCGACATCGCCGACGTTGCCGACGCCCTCAACAAGAAGCTCATCTTCCGCCATCCCCATGTGTTCGGCGAGGTAAAGGCCGACACAGCCCACCAGGTGGAGATGAACTGGGAACAGATAAAGCTCAAGGAGAAGGACGGCAACCACAGCGTCCTCGGCGGCGTACCCGCCGCACTGCCCGCGCTCGTCAAGGCCTTCCGCATTCAGGAAAAGGCAGCCAACGTCGGATTCGACTGGGAGAACCGCGAGGACGTCTGGGCCAAGCTCGACGAAGAACGCGCCGAAGTCGCCGAGGCAATAGCCGGAAGCGACAAGGATGCGGTCGAGGCTGAGTTCGGCGACCTGCTGTTCGCCGTCATCAACGCAGCCCGTCTCTACGGCGTGAACCCCGAGAACGCGCTCGAACGCACCAACCGCAAGTTCATCGAGCGCTTCAACCACATCGAGGAGGGAGCTCGCGCACGTGGCAGACAGCTGCGTGACATGACCCTCGGCGAAATGGAGGAACTCTGGCAGGAAGCCAAACACTGATTCGCGTCGAGGGCTGAGAATGAAACTGTGCATCACCGAGAAACCGAGTGTGGCCGCGAGCATCGCGGCCATCGTCGGCGCGTCGAAGCGCCGCCGCCGCGACAGCACAAGAAAGGACATGTGAGGAAACCGGCAAATG
>JAIDUY010000085.1 GCA_029059965.1 Muribaculaceae bacterium | reverse complement strand
ACATATGCCGACATGCCCCTGACCCTCAAGCGCATGTTCCCCCTCGCCGTTACCTCCTACTCCCCCGCCATCGCCGCCGACGAAACCGTTTCGTGCTCCACCACCATCGACTTCGTATTCAACACCGACGTCGACGTCGAGAGCTTCGAGAATGCTTTCAGCATCAGCCCCGCGGTCGAAGGCTACTTCGTCTACAGCGACTCCTACACCAAGGCAAGCTTCGTGCCCGCCCTCTCGCTTGACCCCGACGTGCGCTACACCGTGACCCTCGCCGAGACAGCGCGCCACACCGACAGCCACTTCGACCATCCCAACATGGAGCAGCCCCTGGTGTTCAGCTTCGCCACCCGCAACCGCAGCCGCATGGAACTCATCGACCAGTTCCCGCGCGATGGCGGCGAGGTGCACTCGGCAGCGCCGACATTTGAATTCCGCTTCGACATGAGCGTCGACCCCGCCAATGCCTACGATGCAATCTCCATCACCGACACCCACGGCAAGAGCCTGACCATGAACAAGCGCCAGACCAAGTTCAACCGTCTGAGCAACGGCTACGGCAACATTGTCTATGCCGTCCAGGGCAATCTTGAAGTAGGCGAGACCTATACCCTGCGCCTCAGCACCGAGCTCCGCGACCGCGAGAACCTGCCGCTCAGCCAGCCCGTCGAGCTCAGCTTCAAGGCCGTCGACGTGACCGACGGAATCGAGGAAGGCGTCGTTGTCGAAGACTTTGAAGGCACCGCAATGGAATTTGCCTACGACGAGGAGCACAGCCTCGGCATCGGCACCACCAAGCCCACCGCCGTTCGCTCCACTTCCGACAAACTCTTCGGCCGTGCTTCCGGCAAGTTCACCTACCGCTTCACCGACAGCCACGGCGGCGATATCAGCTGGAAATATACCGGCGAACCCAAGAACTTCGTCACAGGCGAACGCATCGCCGTATTCGTCAACGGCGACTTCAACGGCCATCGTCTCTACGCCATCCTTCAGTCCGGCACCGACACCAAGTACATCGACCTCGGTCTGCTCGACTTCCTCGGCTGGCAGCGCCGCGAGGCTAATCTCGACATGCTCGACACCACCTATCCCTACCAGCTCGCAGGCTTCCGCCTGGTGCAGGAG
>JAIDUY010000084.1 GCA_029059965.1 Muribaculaceae bacterium | reverse complement strand
ACGGGCGGGCCTGCTTGAAGGCATTCTGGCACGTCGAGCCGTCGAGCACCAGAATCCCGTCGTGGGGTGCGCCGGGAACCACCTTGTCCATGGTGCGCTCAATTTTGCTGAGCTCGTCCATGAGGCCTTTCTTGTTGTGCAGACGGCCTGCGGTGTCGATGATTACGACATCGACATTGTTGGCCACGGCCGACGACAGAGTGTCGAATGCCACTGCGGCGGCGTCGGAGCCGAGTTTCTGCTTCACTACGGGCACGCCGGCGCGGCGGCCCCATTCGTCGAGCTGCTCGATGGCGGCGGCGCGGAAAGTATCGGCGGCGCCGAGCATCACCGTGTTGCCGGCGCTGCGGTAGAGATGTGCCAGCTTGCCGATAGTGGTGGTCTTGCCGACACCGTTCACGCCCACGACCATGATGACGTAAGGCTTCACCGTGCCGACCTCGCGCTGCTTGTCGTTTTCGGCGAGCATGGCCGTGATTTCCTCACACAGCAGTTCGTTGAGCTCGTCCATGTCGACATATTTGTCGCGGGCGGCGCGGTCCTTGATACGGTCTATGATTTTGAGGGTTGTCTCGGCACCTATGTCGCTGGTGATGAATATCTCCTCGAGCTCGTCGAGAAAATCGTCGTCGATGGTGCGGCGTCCGGTCAGGACTCTGCGGAGTTTGCCGAACACACCCTCTTTGGTCTTCTGAAGACCGCGGTCGAGGGTCTCCTGTTTTTCGGGAGTCTGCTTAATCCTTTTGAAGAAGTCGAAAAAACCCATTGGATTTGTCTGATAGCCCCATCGTCGGCACCGGCGGGCTCAAAACCTGTGCACTGCCGGACGAGGCATTGGTGAATCTGTTGTCTTTGAACTGCAAAGTTACAAATTTTTCAACGATTATCACCACACTCCCTCCAACTTTGCATCATCATAAAATGACAATGCCGCCGGACTGTCGGGTCGGGCGGCATTGTACAGGTGGGTCCGGTCGCGCTTAGCGGACGTATTCTTTGGTTACGGTGCTGCCGCGGCGCACGATGTAGAGGCCGTGCACAGGATTGTCAACGCGCACGCCTTGCAGGTTGTAGTACTCGGCGGGAGCTTCGGAGACGCTGATGCCGTCGATACCGGAACTTGTCATGGCGCTGACTGTCATATTGTCGAAGTCGGCCTGAAGGTTGTACTTGCCGGGGGCTATTGACCACGATAAGCAGCCGGAGGCGTTCACGCCCTTGGCGTAGAGCACCATTGTCGCGGGTGCGGCTCCGGTCAGCGGGCTGCCCTCGACGGAAGCGCCGTAGCGGTCGGCTGTTGCATTGAGCTCGTCCCAGTCGGCGGCCAGTGCCGTGGTAAGGTTGAAGTAGCATACGGTCTGACCTTCGGCGGGAACGAACTCAACGCCGGCGGCGGTGAAGGTGTTGCCGCTGCGGGTCATGGCCACGCCGGCGGCGGTGTCCCACTGCGAGCCGGCCAGGTTTCCGAGTACGTAGAGGCTGGAGGGAGCCGTGCCGGGAGTCGGGTCGTCGCCGCCGCCGCCGTTGTAGACGCCCTCGTCGGTGCAGGGGGGCTTGCTGCCGCTGCCGGGTCGATAGAGATGTCCGTCGGTCAGTCCGGTCACGTCGGCGGTCTGACTGCCGTTGCCGTTGTTGAACACCACGCCGGTGGTGCCTGCGGGCAGTGTGGCCTTCCAGATGTTGTTGCCGGCCTCGGTCATGGCCACTCCGGGCCATGTGGATTCCTGAGCGCCCCAGTAATGTACGAGCACCGAGGCCCAGGCCGTGGGCGCGTTGTCGTAGTAGACGGTCATTTCGCCTGTCGGGTCGGGATCGACGGGGCCGCCGCCCTGTCCGCCGTCGTGCACCCACATGGCATAGCCGGTGCCGGATGCGCGGAGGTCGGCGTTGCTGTAGCCGGAAGGTACGTCCGAAGTGTTGCCGATGCGCACGGCAAGTGTACCCTTGGAACCCTGAATCTCGGCCATATAGCAGTTCGAGGCGCTGCGGAGCACGGTCACCTTCGAGGTGTTGCTCACGCCTGCGGCCTTGCGGGCGGCAATCATCTTCTTGATGGCCTCCTTATGTGCCTGCCAGTGGGGGAGGAACACGCAGGGTGTGCCGGGTGAGGCGAGGATGAAGGCGTTGGCCGCAAGGACGTTGCCGTTGAACTTGCTGCCGTCGCGGTAGGTGTCGTGGTTGTCGATGAAGGTCACCGAAAGCTGCGGATAGCCGAAGTGTATCATGCCTGCGGGCTGGTCGGTGGTGCCGTTGGCTTTCCATACAAGCTTGGTGTAGTCGCCGCTGCTGAAAGCCTCGTTCATGGCGTACTTGCAGGGGAAGTCGAATGCAGCCGATTCGCGGCCTGTCGACTCAATCCACGAAGCCACGGCGTCGTAGTTGCCGTCCCAGTACTCGCCCACGCAGAACTTGGGCTTGGCGTACTGGTTGTATATCTTGGTAAACCGGCCTGCGTAGCCCTTGACCATGTCCAGACGGAAGCCCGTGTAGCCATAGTCCTGCATCAGGCAGACCATATAGTTCTTGATGTGCTCCTGGACGGTGGCATTGGTATGGTCCAGGTCGCGGGCGCCGTCGAAGTTGTCGCCTGTGTCGGGAGCGCCGGTCGGACGAGCCTGTCCCGAAGCCTGGGCAACCTCGTCGTTGCTGCATATGTGTTCGGGGCCGAGCTTCCATGAGCGTCCGTTCCAGGCCTCTGAGGGGAAGTCGGTCCAGTTGCTCACGCCGCAGCGGTGATTCAGTACAAGGTCGCCGATGATGCCGGTGCCCTTTTCGCGGAATGTCTCGATCATGGATTTGAGCTGGGCCTCGCTGCCGAACGACGAGTTGTGGTTCGTGAACCAGTAGATTGGCATATAGCCCATGTTGCGCGAGCCGCCGCAGCGTGCGCTGTTGGGAATCCACAGCAGGTCGAAACTTTCGCTGAGTTCGTCCGACTCGGCCTTGAGCTTGCTCCATTGGGTGTCGGAGTATGAATCCCAGTAGAATGCCTGGAGCATAACGCCTTCGTAGCCTGCGGGCCAGCCCGTGGCCGTGGCGGCGGAAGCTGTCGCAAGCAGGCACAGTGCCGCAATGAGTCGGCAATAAATCTTCTTCATCTTGCTTGTGCTTATGGTACGGTTAGATTTAATGAGGTTAAAAAAGTAAGTATGACAGGTCTGCAAATTTACAAATAATTTCCCGCGCCTACAATACCGACCTCCACGTCATTTTCGCACCGGCCTGTAATGGCTTGAAAAAGACATGACTCAGACGCCCGTATATAATCAATTGGGGTTTGCGAATCTCTCCTGCCGCTCGGCAACCGTAGTCCCCGGCATCAGCCCCCCTCTCCAAAGTACACCGCTCGGAAAAACAGACAGCTTACCGCTGTATCCAGCAACAGCAGATAGTCTCATCCGTAGAAGTGACATCATATTTGATTACACGTCCGTAAGAATCATATTCCATCCGGCCGGAATATGATTTGCCTTTGGATATTTCGGATACCTGCGAATAGACATCAAGAGTCGGTTCGTCCTTTTCAGAGCACGAAGCGAGTATCAATGGAATTGATAGGATGAATATGAAGTTTCTCATTGTATTGTTCTTTAGTGTTATAACGTGTGCAATTCTTTAAAATTGTCTTAATCTGAGAAAAGAGAATCTGACGTGATTATGTCTTTTTCCGGTCTTGGCACAACCATGACGGCGTGTCGTGGTTTTATGTATATGCCGGAACTTTTGGAGTTCGGCTATTTTATGTACCTTTGCAGACGATATGACAATGTGGTCGGACAGCATAAGCAACTTCGGTCTGATAGCTTTGGGACTCGCCATCCCCTTTGCAGGCACCACCGCCGGTGCGGCCTGTGTCTACCTCATGCGCAGACAGTTGCCCGAGCGTCTCGAAAAGACTCTTACGGGCTTCGCCGCCGGCGTCATGACCGCCGCCTCGGTGTGGTCGCTCCTTATCCCGGCCATGGAGCAGAGCGGCGACTCGGGCTTCGGGCGCGTGCTGCCCGCAGCCGTGGGCTTCATCGTCGGCGTGCTTTTCCTGCTGTTTCTTGACAAGAATACTCCCCACCAGCATCTCCACTCATCCGAATCCGAAGGCCCGAAGGCGCGACGTATGTCGCCGACCACCAAGCTTGCCCTGGCCGTGACCATACACAATGTGCCCGAGGGCATAGCGGTGGGCATAGCTTTGGCTGGAGCTATGGTGGGCGAGAGTGCCATGCCCGTCGGCGCGGCCCTGGCGCTCTGTTTGGGCATATCCTTGCAGAATTTCCCCGAAGGTGCCATTGTGTCGATGCCGATGAGGGCCTTGGGACATTCGCGTACCCGTGCCTTCGTGCTCGGCACCCTCAGCGGTGCAGTCGAGCCCGTGGCGGCGGCGCTGACTCTGCTTGCCGCAAGCCTTATTCTGCCGTATTTCCCCTATATGCTGGCTTTCGGCGCCGGCGCGATGATGTATGTGGTTGTCGAGGAACTGCTGCCCATGAGTTCGTCGGGGCATCACTCCGACCTCGGTACCATAGGTTTTACCGCCGGTTTCGTGCTGATGATGATACTCGACGTGGTGCTCGCCTGAGAGCCGCGTCATCACTGATATTGTAACGACATAAAACACAGATATGAACAACGGATTCCTCCGAATAGCATGCGCGTCGCCGCTGGTAACGGTGGCCGATGTCGATGCCAATGTGGCCCGCATTGCCGAACTCATGCGGCTTACGGCGCGGGCGGGCGCTCAGCTCACCGTCTTCCCCGAGCTGTGTGTCACGGCCTATACCTGCGCCGACCTTTTCCACAACCGCACGCTGCTCGACAGCGCCCGCCGCGGTCTTGAGCGGCTGACCCGCGAGTCGGCTCTCTATGAGTCGACTGCCTTTGTCGTCGGCGCTCCCGTCGAGGTGGAAGGCTCTCTCTACAACTGTGCCGTCGTGCTTGCGCGCGGCAAGGTCGTGGCCGTGGTGCCCAAAATCTATCTGCCTGACTACAACGAGTTCTACGAGCGCCGCTGGTTTGAGAGCGGAGAAGGCGTCGAGGGCACTGTCCTCGGGGCTCCCTTCGGCACCAAGACCCTCTTCGAGGTCGACGGCGTGCGCGTCGGTGTCGAGATATGCGAGGACCTGTGGGTTCCCGTACCGCCGAGCTGCCGCCTCGCCCTTGCCGGAGCCGAGGTGGTGGTGAACCTCAGCGCAAGCGACGACCTTATCGGCAAGTACAGCTACCTCATGGACCTCGTCGGCCAGCAGTCGGCACGCTGTCTGTGCGCCTATGCCTATGCTTCGGCAGGATTCGGAGAATCGTCGACCGACCTTGTGTTCGACGCCAAGCTTGCCATCGCTGAGAACGGCCGCATGCTTGCCCGCCACGAGCG
>JAIDUY010000083.1 GCA_029059965.1 Muribaculaceae bacterium | reverse complement strand
CGCGCATAGGGTACGCCGCGCAGAGGGCTGACGATGAATTCGTCGGGGTCGCCGAGCAGAAAGAAGTCGCCCGTCAGCCCGACAGCGGCAATGTGTCCCGCTCCGTCGAGGGCAATCTCGGCCTGCCCCTCGCCTACACCGTCGATATGTGCGTGGCGGACAATGGTGTCGCGTCGGTCACACGCTTTGTCGCCGACACGCAGCCACTCGGGATCGCGGTAGCTGCGCTCTATCTCCTCTATTTCCTCCACGTCTTTCTCGCTGAGCCTCAGCTCGGAGTCGGTAAGGGCTGCCACGGCATAAGCGCAGAACTCCTCGATGTCCATGGTCAGACCCTGCTCGCGCAGGCATGTGACGCGCATGGGCACCGACTGCACGCCCTTCGAGAGCAGTTTGGCGCGCGAGGGTGTGATGGCGCGGCTCATGTGGCGGGGGTCGATGTCGTAGAGCATGGTTCCGTGCACTATGCAGCGCGAGGGAAGATGATAGAAGGCATTTCCGCTGATTTTGCGGCCGTCGGCGACTACGATGTCGTTGCGCCCGTTGGCCCCGGCCTCTATGCCGAGGCTGCACAACATGGCGGCTATGGTGGTGGTGTAACGTGCGAATACACTCTGGACGGCATCGCCGGCGGTGATGTAGGAGAACATATAGTTCTGCATGTCGGCGAACACGCATCCGCCCCCGCTGCGGCGGCGGACGACGTCGATGCCGTTTTCGCGGCAGTAGTCGAGGTCGACTTCGGCGGCGATGTTCTGATTGCGTCCGCAGATGACCGTCGGGCTTACCCGCCATGCAAAGAAATAGTCATCGGGCGGAAGCCTTCGCGCCACCCATTCCTCCGCCGCCAGATAGAATGGCAGCGGCCTGATGCGTCGGTCGGGGAAGAGGATGTGTTTCATGGTCAGCTCAAGGGAGGGGTACGCCCCAAAATTAAGTAATTTCCGCCAATCCTCCAAAATAAAAATCCGGGAGTCTGCAAATATTGCGGACTCCCGGTCTTTATTCCGAAAATTGTTCCGTTCAGGGCAGGTGCAACAGGGAGGCGTGGCCTTCGCGGACGCGGATGTATATTCCTGCCGAGGGCTTCTCCACGGGAATACCCCGGAGGGTGTACCAGCAATCGGCGTCCCCACTGCCGGCCTCGACAAGGTCGGCCGAACTCGAACCGCCGTCGTCGTGGCGGCCGCTGCCGTAGACTTCCCACTCGTAGGCGCTGAAGCCATAGGCGGGCAGCTTGCGCTCAATGCAGTTCAGGCGCAGGTAGCGGGCGGGGACATCTGCGGGAAGTTCGATGTGCTCGAGACCGCCGGGGCTGTCGTTCTCGGTGTGGATTGTATTCCATTCGAGGCCGTCGAGCGATGCGTCGATGTTGTAACGCAGGGCGTAGGCGCTCTCCCAATAGATGTTCATACGGTTGACCTTGTAGGGGCGTCCAAGGTCCACGACGGCCCACTGGTCGGGCTCCCATAGGCTGGCCCAGCGGCTGCCGCCGGCGGTGATGCCGTCGGTGAGCTTGTCGGGTGTGAAGCCACCTTCGAAGGACGAAGCGCGAACTGCCTTGCCGAGGGCGAGGTTGGACTCGCTGATGGCCTTGACGTGTACCTTAGCGCGGGCTTCTTGGCCCTGAGCGCTGAAGATTGCCGTATAGTCGCCGGGGGCTATGGCGGCGAGGCGGCGTGTGGCTGTGGAGTAGACAGCACGGCCTGCGGCATCCTGCCCGGCACCGTCGATTACGCGCACGTCGACATCGCCGTCGTCGAGGCGGTACTCGCAGCCGAACTGGTCGAGCGCGGTGAAATCGATGCGCACGCTCTCGCCTTCGACAAGCTCGAGCTCCGATGCCGAAAGTTCGAGCGCCTGCAGCCTGACGAGTTCGTAGACAAAGACGGAGGCCGACGAACTCTTGCCGCCGTCGAGGGTGCCTGTCACGGTGTAAAGTCCATGCGACAGAGGCGTGAAGGCTCCGTCGGCGCCGAACTCGGCTTCCTTATCGGCGCTCCAGGCCGGCATGACGCCCTCGGCGACACTGCCGTCACGTCGGTAGACCGTGGGCACAAGGCGGACGGTCTCGCCCTCGGTCATGTCCTGCGGCAGGGCGAAGTCGGTTCCGAGGATGTCGTCCGGAGCCATATCGGAGGGAATACCGTAGACGGTCATCTCCCATATCGAAAATCCGTAGACGGAGCCGCGGCGTATGCCCTTCATGCGGACATAGCGGCCCGTGGCATTGACTCGCGTCATCACCTCGGCCTCGGTGCGTTGGCCTATGGTCTGTGCGACGGAGCTTGTCCAGGCGCTTTCGGCGGGAACGGGCACACTGAGGGTTCCGGCAGCATACTGACCTGTGTGCGAGCTCATCGCACAGCCGTCGGGAGCGAGCTGAATCTCATACTCGGAGGCATAGGCGGGGTCCCAGACTATGCCGACACGGCTCACGAAGCAGTCGGCGCCGAGGTCGACGTAGATCCACTCGCCGTCGGAATGGCGGCTGCCCCAGCGGTGGCTGCCGTCGGCGAGGCCGTCGATGGCTCCGGCGGTAAGGGTGCCTGCATTTTCCTCACTTGACGACACCGCAGTTGCTCCGGCGCTGACGGAACCCAGCGGCGGAGTGACGAACACCGTGCCCTGCGCACGGGCTCCTCCCTCGGCCGAAACAGCCGTGATGGTATAGACCCCGGGGCGCGAGGGTGTGAATGCGGCCTCGGCGGTGCCGCTGTCGCCCTCAGTGGTGGCATAGGTCCACTCCACATCGGCGGGACGATGTGTGTGGCCGTACTGGTCGGTATATTCGAGAGCCATGAGCAATTCCGTACCCAGTTCGTTCACAAGCATTTCCTCACCGTCGAGGCCGACTATGCGAGCGGAGGACGCACGCGGCTTGTCGTTGACGGTGACTTCGGCGGTGGCTGTGAGACTGCCGGATGCGGCTGTGAGTGAGAATACGGCGCCGCGGCGGGCAGCGCCTGCTATCTTAAGGGTATTGTTCTGAACCGAGGCTATGGCCGGGTCGGACACGGACAGAGCGACGGAAGCACCGGGGAGGCCGGCGCCGTACTGGTCGAGCACGCGGGCATTGATTGCCGACGAGCCGCCGGGAGGAATGACCCCACCCTCGGCGAGGCTGAGTTCTACGGCAGTCGCTTCCGGCTCGCCGCGGTCGAAAGCGGTGAGTCGGCCGGGAGCGGCGACGACTGTCTTGACCTTCGTTCCGGCGGCATCGAAGAAGTTCACCGTCAGGTCTTCCGTTCCGGGATTATATACCATATATGTGGGCTTTCCGTCCTTGACGAACACGACGGCCGTGGGGCAGTCGGCATGATAGTCGGTCGAGGGAACGCCGTAGGTCAGCGTGTTGTGAAGTGTATAATAGGATATGTGAGCGGTGCTCACCGACTTGGCCAGATGCATGTCGCGGCGGTATGCTTCGTCGAATATGCGGGCAGCCTCCGCGGGGTCGGCGCGCTGCAGGTAGGACAGGGCGACATTGCCCCAGTCGTGCTTGGCAAGGGCCTCGATGGTGGAGCCGTCGGCTGTGTTCGATGTATCCTCGAACCATGCGTGGCTGTAGGTCGAGTTGGCGCCGCTCATCATGTCGTCGAAAGCCCATGCCACGAAGTCGGTGTCCCAGCTCAGATAGTCAAGAGCGGGCGAGATGGGCATCCACTGTATGCCGTGCATATATAGCGGATCGCCTCCGAACCATGTCCACCAGCCGATGCCCTTGCCGGTGATGTTGGAGTTGTAGGCGTAGGGATAGAGGCTGTAGTCGTACTGCCCCTTGCGCTCGCCCTTGCCCGGCCAGGGCTTGCGGCCTCCGGCATTCGCAGGGCGCGGGGAATCGACGTCGTACCAGTACTCGCGTGTGGCCCGCGCCTCGGTACTCCATCCGAAGATGCCTGCGTCGCGCATCTCCCTGTCGCCGAGGGCGACGCCGAGCAGATAGACGCCACCCCAGGCCTGCATCGACTCGGACGTCGACTCCTGGCCGTTGCCGTTGTCGTTGCCGCCGTCGCCGAGACCTCCAGCCCACGAGTGGCCGCACCACGGATCGAGGGTGCGCAGGAAGGGGAAGCGGGCGTCATTGCGGTCCCAGTTGGCGTAGTCCTTGACTATCAGCCTGAGAATGTCGCCGTACTGACCGGCGAAGTCGGGGTCTTCCATGCAGAGCAGGGCTGCCGCATAGGCGAAATATCCGAAGTGGAAGTGATGGTCGTTGAAGGTCTCCGAGCCATAGCTGACATCATAGCCGAGGATGCCGCCCCAGCGGCGGTAATAGGCGAGATAGCCGTTCCCCTCGCCGGGAGTATACGTCAGCCAGTCCACAAAGGCCTCGCGCAGCTTGCGCTTGGAAATCTCGTAGACGTCCCCGTTGCCTGTCTGTCGGGCGAAGCTCATGTTGAGGGCCATCTGGGTGAGGCCCTTGCCGCCCCAGTAGGTGTCGCCGCCGAAGGTGCCGTTCGTGGCATATCGCTCCATCAGCTCATTCAGAATATCCTGACTGAAAGGATGTTCGGCGGAGTCATCGGCGCGCGGGGCAGCATAGGTCGGCAGCATACCTGCGAAGCGGTAGCTGTAGGCGAAGGTGCCTGAGGTCGAGGAGGCCATGCGCATCTCGCCACGGGGTGTGAGATAGCTTCGGCCGGTCCAGGCTATCGTGGCGCCGGGCAGGGCATGCTTCCACACATGGGGCAGGAAGCCCTGAAGCACGGCCACGGGAGCGGAGCTGTCGCGCAGGTTGGTAGCCTCTACCGACCAGCTCGTGGCGATGCGGGCGGTGGGCTCGTCGTAACTCCATTCGACGCGGGTAGATGTGGGCATGGACACGGCATAGGTGTCGTATTGCGCGAGTTCTTCGCGACTGCCGAGCAGAGCGACCACAAGCCACTCGCTGCCCTCGCTGAAACGCAGGGTCTTGCCGTCGAGCTCGTAGGATGATGTCGCGGGGAAATAGAATCCGTAGATGTCGCCGCCATAGTCGGCTCCGAGGCGACCGGGAGCGACTCCGAAAATTTCAGGCACCGTGCCCGCCGGGATTGCCGTGGTCACGGCGTTGTCGACGGCTCGGGAATTGAATGAAGCCTCGGGGCGGACGCCGTCGTAGCGGAACCATGTGAAGGGCATGCCGTGCGCGGCCCGGACTTCGACACTGCCCTCGCCATCGTCGGATGGCATGCGGAAGCAGACGTCCCAGTCGTGCCAGTCGCTCGCTATGGCCGCCTCGGCGCGGTAGCCCGTACCGCCCACGGCGACACTGCTGCGGCTTTTGATTTCCTTGCCGGCATCGGCCCAGTAAGTCGGCCAACAGATTTCGACACCGTCGGCCGAGGTGTTCAGCATTGCGGGATAGCTCCACAGAGCGCCGCTGAAAGGACTGTTGATGAGGTCTGTCCACCAGTCGTTGGTGGGGATGGGACGACCGGGGACTGTCAGGCCGTCTTCCTGTCGTTCGGGAAGCTCGTCCACGTAAAGCGTGCGTGTGAGCATACGCGTCGCCTCGGTGAAATTGTAGTTTGGCGGTTCGGATGCCATTGAGCCTTTGCCGAATGTAACAACACTCTGCGCGGCAGCATGATGAGTCGGGAAGATTGCCACAAGAGCAAGCATCCCGGCACAAAGATTAGATGATTTCATCTGTGCAGGATAGCGGATAAGGAATTATGGTTCTATGCGGAAAGAGAGAGCAAAGTTACGCAAAAATCCCTATCCCTGCAAGCACGCGAACATGCCCTATCCTGCCAGTTCGGAGCGGAGGACGACGGCGTTGTTGTGGGCGGCGTCGTGCGAGGAGTACAGCAGGGTGACGCGGTCGCGGCCGGCCAGAGTGGCGCGCAAAGCGGCGAAGGCGGGATTGGCATGGAGCTCGGCGGCATAGCGGCGCTCGAACTCGCCCCAGCGATGGCCGGGGTCGGCATGGAACCACTCGCGCAGGTCGGCGGAGGGCGCTATTTCCTTGTCCCACAAATCGTAGATGAATGTGGCGTGCGACAGGCCGCGCGGCCACAACCGGTCGACGTAGACGCGGAAGCCGTCGGTCGACGCTTCCGGCTCGTATGCTCGTTTAATCTGGATTATCTGCATGACATACTCTATTAAAGATGTATATCATGAACAGACGGCGGGGGGCTGAGGTTCGGTCAAACCAGCTCGCAGA
>JAIDUY010000082.1 GCA_029059965.1 Muribaculaceae bacterium | reverse complement strand
GGTGGAGGCATCCAGCGTGTACTCGAATTCGAGGGCGTCGAATCCGGCGAGACGGCGCACGCCTTCGACGCGCACGGCATCGCGTCCGGCGTAGCGAATGCCCTCGCGAATTGTCCACGTATAGGTTGTGTCGGTGCTCATTGCCACGAAATTCTCGCCAATGAACTGCGGCAGGATGTCGGCGAACTGTACGCGGCGCTGTACGCCGTCGGCCACATTTCCCGAGGGCGCGAAGGATGCGGCGTCCCACTCGAGATGATACTCCTGCAGGCGCTCGTTCATGAAGCGGAAGTGGGTGCCGTCGAAGTATGCCGAAAAGCCGGAACGGACTCCTGTGGGCGCCGGCAGCGACCAGGATATGATGTAGCTGCATGGCGCGAGGGAATCGGCGACAGCCGCAGACTCGACGGCGAGGCTGTACTTCACCGGCTCGGAGAGGGTGGGCAGAAGCACCTCGTAGGCGCACGAATCGACGAAACATGGCATTTCGGCCATCCGCCGGCCTATTTCAGCGAGGCGGTCGGTTTCGGCTGCGGCTCCGCCGAATGCGGCAAGGAGCAGGCCGAGCGATAAGAATGTAGCTTTACGCATGTGCGCAATCAGTTGTTCCTGTTAGACGGTTCCTTGTATTTTGGGAGCGAGAATCGGAAGCACAGGCCACCGCCGGGACGGTTTTCGACGGTTATTGTGCCGCCGTGAGCCAGGACGGTGCTCTGTACGATGGGCAGGCCGAGACCTGTGCCGCCCGACTTGCGTGCGCGTCCGGAATCGATGCGGTAGAAGCGTTCGAACAGATGGGGTATGTGCTCCTCGCCCACGCCGGTACCGTTGTCCCTGAATACGAATTCGAAGAATTTTTCGGACTCGCCCGTGCATATCACCTCGCACAGCGTACCCTTCGAGTAGGCTGCGGCATTTCGAGCGAGGTTCATCAGCATGGCATTGAGCAGGTTGTAGTTGCCCATCACCTTGCAGTCGAGGGGAATATCAAAGTTGAACTGCATGGAGCCGAGCACGCCGGACTCCTCGATGTCGTTACTGAGCGTGAAGACTACGTCGTGGAAATCTATTTCCTCGGTGCTGATTACGTCGCCGCCCTCTTCAAGGCGTGTAATGGCCGAGACGTCGGTGATGAGGCTTACCAGACGGTTGGCATGCTCCTGAGCCTTGGTGATGAAGTGCTGACGTGTCGATTTATCCATGTCGGGATTCTCGATCAGAGTGTCGAGATAGCCCTTTATAACGCCGATGGGGGTGCGGAGCTCGTGGTTTATGTTGCTGCTCATCTGGCGCTTGGCTCGTGTTTTCTCCTCGATGGCGTGCATTGCCACGGCATGCTCGCGTTTCTGCCGCTGCATCGCCTGGGTTCGCTCGTTGAACATATGGACAATCTGGCGGTTGATATCGCCGAGTTCGTCGTGGGGAAAGTCGACGGCGGGAATGAAGTTGGGGTCGGTCACCGCTTTCTCGGCGACGCCCCGCAGCAGCCTGATGTTCTTTGCCACATGCTTCGAGGATAGCCACGCTATTGCCGTAATGGCCAGTGCGACAATGAACAGGGCTATGAAAACACGCGTACTCGGGGCTATAGCCTCGTTGATGTCATTGTCGTACGGGAGGACTGTACACACGGTCACCTCGCCGTCGTCGGAATGCTTGACCTGATAATAGAAGTACTGCGAGTCTTCCGAAACGGCATCGTGAGTTCTGTCCTGAAGCTCCGAGACGAGCTCGACACCCGGATTCGCCGTAAGGCCCTGACGGCGGTCGCGTTCCGACTGATTGAGCTGGACGGGCTCGCCAAGGACGAGTCTGAGTGAGTCCTGTCCGTGCGAATCCTTGCGGTAGAGGGTGATACGGATTTTGTCGAAAGTTTCGTTCTCGAGATAGTAGCGGTAGATGAAGCGCAGATATGGAAGTACATCCTCGTCGGTGGAGCCGTTATTGTAGAAGGCCATCACGCGGGCATTGATGAGGTCGAGCTGCTCGTAGGCCCTGTCTTTCTTATACTTCTGGTTGTTGTAGAAAGTCCAGGCGCCCATGCATATCAGCACCAGCCACATGCCCGCCACCAGCGGGATGAAAATCTGCCACTGATAACTAATTCTTCTCTTTGAAGCCATAGCCGAAACCCAGACGAGTTATAATGTACTTGTCGTAATCTCCGAGTTTCTTGCGCAGACGTGTGATGTTTGTGTCGATGGTGCGTTCGGAAACGACCACTTCCTCGCCCCACACGTTTTTCATGATTTCTTCGCGACTGTGGATGCGGTTGCGGTGCGTCAGGAAGAAAAGAAGGATATCGAATTCGGTTCGGGTGAGAGTGACGGGCTCGCCGTCGATGTAGCACTCCTTGTCGTTGCGGTCGATGCGCAGTCCCTTGAAAGTGATATCGCTCTCGTAGAGGCCCTGCTGCTCCTCGATGTCGGATGCCGAACGGCGTTGGGTTATGCCTGAGCGTCTGAGGATTGCACGGACACGGGCGAGAACCTCGCCGATGACGAAGGGCTTGGTCACATAGTCGTCGGCGCCGATGTTCAGACCTTTGACGACAGCGTCCTCGTCGTTCAGAGCCGAGCAGAACAGAATCGGGGTGTCCTCTGTCTCGGTGATGTTACGAATCTGTTTTGCAAAGTCATATCCGGACAGTTCGTCCATCATGATGTCGACCATGAATAGGTTGTAGGGCGTGAGGTCCATCTCAAGCGCTTCTTCCGCGCTGTATGCGCAATCTACTTCATAACCTTCTTTCTCAAGGTTGAATTTCAGAATCTCGCATACGGCTTCTTCGTCGTCGATTACTAATATCCTGGTTCTCATATATCTAAAGGCGCGAGCCTTGTCTCCTGTCTGAGGGAAAATGTGATTTGGTTTATTTTTGAGAGCCTAAAATTACAAATTTCCGCGGCTCTGCAAGCGTTAATATTTGTTAAGTAGCTGTATTGTCACAACTACGCCACGAACAAAACCCGAACGTGCTTTGTTGGAATAGTACAAACGCAACTTTTGCACTGTGTTTTTTCATGGTATTAGATTTTAAGGTTTAAGATTGTCGGGTGTCGTGAGACAGCCGATTTTTTTTTGCGCCTACGGGAACTGCGGCGTGGTGAGGGCGCGGAGCGAATCGCCGTCGGCAAGGATGAGCAAGCCACGGGCGCCGGCTTCGGCCAGCATGGTCAGCGCGGAGTCCGGGGCGACACACATGGCTGCAGTGGCAAGGGCGTCGGCCGTCATGCAGTCGGCCGCAGAAACGGTAGCGGCAAGGGTGGCGGTGCGCACCGGGCGCCCGTCGAGCGGGCTTATGGTGTGACCGTAGCGCACGCCGAGCGAATCGACCCTGAAGTTGCGGTAGTTGCCCGACGAAGCCAGCGCCATTCTCGCGGGGCCGAGCTCCACGACATCAAATCGGCTGTGCACCTCGGCCACAGGAGCGTCAATCTGTATTCGCCACGCCTTGCCCGAGGGATTGCGGCCTGCGGCGACAATCTCGCCCCCGACCTCGACCATATAGTCGGCGCATCCGTTGCGCTCGAGCATCTCGGCGATGCAGTCCACGCCGTAGCCCTTGGCGAGCGCCGAAAAATCGAAAGCCGTCAGCGAATCGGCCCGCACAATCATGCCGTTTTCCACCCGACACGAACCGAGGCCCACGCGCTTCAACGCCGAGGCAAGTGCGGCGCTGTCAGGCGCAAGGACATCGCCGGCCGGGCCGAAGCCCCAGAGGCCGGCCACGGGAGCAACCGTAGGGTCGAACATGCCTCCGGAGAGGGCATGGACTCGGGCGGCACACGCGAAAACACGGACGAAGTCGGCGTCGACGCTGTCGGTGAGTCCACAGTTGACCGCACTGAGGGCCGACTCGGGATTGAAGAGCGACAGGCTGCCGTCGATGTGGCTCATCACCGCCTCCACGGAGTCGGCGAGATTGACGTGCGAACGGTACACAATATGATATGTAGTACCCCAGGTGCAACCGTCGTTTGTAAAATATTTATCGCTACAGCTTGCAGATATTAAAAATAATGCCGATATTAGCGGCAGAATTAAAGCGATACGTTTCAAACAGTGCATTTTCATAATGCAAAGATAGTCAAAAACCACGAACAAAGACGCTTTACGCAGCGTTAATGCGCTAACAAAACAAAGACAAAATTCACGAATACTGACCCTAAACCGTAATTTATGCATCGCTCATTTATCTTTCTTGCCGAGGGCTTCGAAGAAATCGAGGCACTGGCCGTGATAGACATCATGCGTCGAGCCGGCATGGACATCAAAAGTGTGTCTATCACCGACGACCGCAAGGTAGCCGGCGCCCACGGAATCACAGTCGAGGCCGACATGACCTTCAAGGAAGCCGACTTCCACGACTCCGAATGGCTGATATGCCCCGGCGGCATGCCCGGCTCCACCAACCTGCACGAATTCGGTCCTCTGAACGACCTTCTGAAAGTACACAAGGGCAAAATCGCCGCCATATGCGCCGCCCCGGCCGTAGTACTCGCCCCCTTGGGACTCCTTGATGGCAAGGAAGCGACCTGCTATCCCGGCTTCGAGGACACCTGCATCGAGCACGGCGCCTTCATGAAGGATGTGCGCGTGATGGCCCTCGAAAATCTCATCACCGCCAACGGCCCGTCGTCGGCCCTGCGTTTCGGCCTGGCCATCGTGGCCAACAGCCTCGGCGACAACATGGCCCGCCAGGTGGGCGAAGGCATGCTGCTCTACAACAAGGCGGAGAACTACTGGTTCTAACCCCGCCACGCATACATAACGAACAGAAGACCCCGGCGCTGATTACTCGGTGCCGGGGTCTTTCTTCCGTTGGTTTGTGTGTAACTTTATAATTGAGGAGTCGGAAGAATGAGATATCGTGTTTCGATATTGCAAAGTTAGTCCCGCGGAGAGCCTTATGCAAATCCGCGGGATGAGTTTGTACGAAGTACCGGGGTTTCTGTACCAACAATGGGGAATTGCAGTCAGAAGTTATATCCGAGCGATACTGCGATTGTGTTGCGGTGGATTCGTATCTTCTTGTCGCGGTTGCCGAACGAGGCCAGCGGTGTGAACGAGACGCCTCCGGTTATGCCAACATAGTAGCTCCCCGCGAAGGTCATGCTCAGTCGGAATCCCCACTGGGCGTCGACACGCTTCCAGCCGTGGTCGAAGAGACTTATCTTGCGGTCCGGAACAGGCACGGGTGCGGCGAGGTTGGGGAGAATGTTTTGGCGGGCATATAGATTGATATTGATCCACGGACCGGTGGCGAAGGAAAGGTCGACATTGGGGAGTACAGACACATTGTAGCTCGCCATCAGAGGGATACGCAGACCCATAAAGCGGGCGTTGTCCTGATACATATAGCTGTCGATGACCACATTCTCCTTGCCGCTCATGGTGCTGTAATAGTACATCAGACCCGGCTCGAAGCTGATATTGCGGTGAACAGGCAGATTGTAGACCAGACCGGCTGTGAAACCGGCTCCGTTTCCGTAGTAATCGCGGGCACCGCTCGGAACCGTTATCTCCATTGAGGTACGCACTCCGAGTCCGGGAAGCTCCAGGGCGGAGGCTCCGACCGCCGGCACGGCAAGGACGGTCAGGGCGAGTATGAATCCGGTTGCTTTCATGACAATAGTTGAACCTACATTATTAATGCTATGATTATAACCGACGAGCAGACACAAATGTTTGTCGGCACAGACAGCCGATTCATCTATACTTTTTTGCCGGTAAAGACATTTTGCAGTAAATTTGCACAAAAGCCACACACCATGACCCGACACAGTCAGACCTCACGCCGCAACATAGCCACAGTCCTGGCCCATACCCTGTTCATCATCATGCTCTTCGTACTCCCGGAGCTGGTGATGGCCATAGCCTCGCCCCACCGCCCCGCCTGGGGCTTCTATCCGGGCTTCTACATCAAGGCTTTCTTCTACCTGGCGGTGTTCTACGCCAATTATTTCGGTCTTGTCGACCGCACCCTCGGGCTGCAGAAACCGCGCATAGTCCGATTCGTGCTGCTCAACATAGTGCTCGTGGCAGTGTCGCTGACGCTCAACTACATGATAGGCAGCATTCTGTACGATCCGCCACACCCGCGGCACTGGGACTCGCTGACCGACTGGCAGCGTCTGGCCAAGATGACGTCGTGGATACTGCGCGACGCCGTCATGATGGTGCTCGCCATAGGCCTCGCCGTGGCCATGCGCCTGTCGACGCGATGGGCCGACATACAGCTTCAGAAGCAAAAACTACTTGCCACACAGCGCAGTACCGAGCTCGAGAATCTGAAAAGCCAGCTCAACCCGCACTTTCTGTTCAACACCCTCAACTCCATCTACGCCCTCATCGACATAGACAGCGAGGACGCCAAGAGCGCAGTCCACAAGCTGTCGGGCATGCTTCGCTACATGCTCTACGAGGACGAGGCCGAGGTGCCGCTGGCACGAGAAGCCGATTTCATCGACAACTACGTGTCGCTGATGCGTCTGCGCATGAGCACCGGCAATCATCCGCTGGAAGTGGATATCTCCGTGTCCGGGCCTGAGGCCACCGTGCCGCCGCTGCTGTTCATCCCGCTGGTGGAGAATGCATTCAAGTACGGCATCACCGCGCCCGCGGGACTGCCCGTCAGCATAAGCCTCCATGCCGATTCCGACGGCATACACTGCTCGACAGCCAACGGCTTCGCATCCGGCGACAGGGTCCGCAAAGGCGGCGGCATAGGGCTGGCGAACCTGCGCAGGCGCCTTGTGCTCATCTAC
>JAIDUY010000081.1 GCA_029059965.1 Muribaculaceae bacterium | reverse complement strand
GTGTAGCTCAGTTGGTTAGAGTACGCGTCTGGGGGGCGTGAGGTCGCTAGTTCGAGTCTAGTCACCCCGACAAAACAAAAGCAGAAGCCTCGAAGAGGGTAACCTCTCCGAGGCTTTTTCATTACCGGCACCCGGGCCCGGTATCAGGTGCGCGATGCTGCCGCAATTCCCCGGCTCGGCTTCATTCGGGCCTTCATCCGGCAGTCCACGCTCTTGGTTTTTTTTAACGGTTGTATAATAAATGTTCGGGTGCCCGCGTTATCACATAGGTGCGCTGTATGCTTGCGCGCCGCATTCATTGAGAAACAACTTGAACCTGAAATGAAAATACGTCCGTTTGTCCCGCTGCTGATTGCCATCGTTCTGATGGCTACGGGATGCTCTTCCAAGAAGACCGTTCTGCCTTATTTCGCCGATATCGCGCAAGTCGAGGCCGGCTCACTCCCTCAGATGAACTACATGCCCGTCATTCAGCCCGACGACGAGCTCCAGATAACAGTCACATCCTCCGACCACGCCGCTACGGCCGCATTCAATCAGCCCGAAGTGAACCCCGCCAGGCGCAACGCGCTCACGACGGCCTCTTCGCCCCGCATGCTCACCTATATGGTCGACTCCGAAGGCGACATCAACTTCCCCGTGCTCGGACGCATTCACGCCGCCGGCCTCACAGTCGAGCAGCTCCGCGACAAGCTGATCAGCGAAATCAGCCGCACCGTCACCGATCCGCAGGTGTCCGTCGCCATGGTCAACTTCACCGTCGTAGTGGCAGGCGAAGTCCACCAGCCTCAGACCGTTACCGTGCAGCGTAACCGCTTCACAATCCTCGAGGCACTCTCCGCAGCAGGCGATATGACCGAATTCGGCGAGCGCTCCAACGTGCTCCTCATCCGCGAGAACGGCGGTGAGAGGGAGTACATCCACATCAACCTCAACGAGTCCGACATCCTGTCGTCGCCCTACTACTACCTCCAGCCCAACGACTATATATACGTCGCTCCCAACAAGGTACGTCAGGAAAACTCGAAGTACAACCAGAACAACGGCTTCAAGCTCTCGATTATCTCAACCGTAGTCAGCGCGGCTTCTGTAATTGCATCGCTTGTAATCGCTCTCACCGTCAAGTAATTCCTCTGCCATGGCCAAGAAAAACAATTCAGACTTCATCGATTTCAAGTCGCTGCTGCACCAGTACCTGAGCCACTGGTATCTGTTCGCCATCTCCGTGGTGCTGTGCCTCGTGCTCGCGTTCATATATGTCAAGCGCACGCCGGCCGAATATTCCGTCAAGGCTAACGTACTCATATCCCAGCAGAAAGATGCCATATCCGAAGCCATGGGAGGCCTGAGCGACCTCTTCGGCAGCGACGGCTACGTCGAGGACGAAATCTTCATCATATCCAGCCATACTGTCTACCGCGATGTGGTCAAGTCGCTGCGTCTCAACATCAAGCACTCGGTGCGCAAGGCTCCGATGCTCTATGAGTTCGTCTATCCCGACTATCCCGTCGACATCATTCCCGCCCCCGGAATCGTGGATACCCTCAGTACCGGCATCTCCTTCAAGATTAAGGTACGCGAGAACATGACAGCATCCATCGTCGCCAAGATTCGCGGCGACAAAGTAGCCGAAGTCGAGGACATGCCCCTCCCCCAGACCCTTTCCACGCCTCTGGGCGACTTCACCATCGCCGCCACCGACTCATATCCCGTCGGCGAGAGCCTCACAACCATCATCGGTGTGACAGGCTACGACGCAGCCGCCGAAGTCCTCGACCAGAGCGTGCACAACGAAATCGCTTCCAAGCGAAGCAACGTCATCGGCATGAGCATCGAGACCCCCGTGCCCGACTTCGGAAAGGCCGTCCTCAACGAAATCATCAAGAAGTACAACGAGCGAGGCATCTATCAGAAGAACAACCAGGGCGAGCTCACCGCCAACTTCCTTGACGACCGCCTCGAAATCCTCGCCGCCGACCTCTCGGCCACCGAGGCGCAGATACAGAACTACAAGCAGGAGCGAGGCATAACCGACGTTGTCGTCGAGGCCCGCTATCAGACCGAGAAGAAGGGCCGCCTTGAAGAGGCGCTCCTCGAGGCCGAGACTCAGGCCGAGATTCTGCGTATAACTTCCGCATTCCTCGACAACGAAGCCAACCGCTTCGAGCTCATCCCCCTCAACACCGACAACGAAGCCCTGCAGACCGCCATAGCATCCTATAACGATATGCTCATCCGCCGTGCCGAGCTCATGGCCACGGCTCTGCCCGACAACGCCGAGCTCCGACGCCTCGAGAACCGCATCGACCTCAAGCGCGGCAGCCTGCGCAACTCCATGAACCGCGCCCAGGAATCGGCCGACGTGGCCGTGCGCGAGATTCGCAACGAGATGAATGCCGCCGAGACCCGCCTCGGCAACATTCCTCAGCAGGAACGCGAGTACTACGACATGCGCCGCCAGCAGGAACTCAAGAGCCAGCTCTACTTCTTCCTCCTCAAGCGCAGCGAGGAGAACGCCCTCCTCCTGGCAAACGCCACACCCAAGGGTCAGATTATCGACGAGGCATACACAATGAGCGAGCCTCTGGGCATGAGCAAGAAGGTCATCATGCTCATCGCCCTCTTCCTAGGCCTCTGCATCCCCCCGATGTGGCTCTACATCCGCAAGATGCTCTACAACCGCTTCGAGACCCGCGCCGACATCGAGCGAATGACCGACGTGCCCATCCTCGGCGAGATGTGCGTCGACCGCAGCGGACGTCAGCTCGTTGTGTCCTCCGACGATACATCCTCCTCGGCCGAGCTCTTCCGTCTGATGCGCTCCAACCTCCTGTTCGTCCTCACCGACCCCCGCGACAAGGTAGTCCTCATGACTTCAACCTCCTCGGGCGAGGGCAAGAGCTTCATATCCATCAACCTCGCTGCCTCGATGGCCCTGCTGGGCAAGAAAGTGCTGCTTGTGGGCATGGACATCCGTAACCCGCAGCTGGCCAACTATCTCAAGATTTCACCCCGCTTCGGCCTGACGCAGTACCTCTCGTCGGCCGACATAAAGCTCTCCGACATCATAGTGCCCCTCAAGGAGGTCAACGGCCTCGACGTCATCTGCGCCGGTCCCGTGCCACCCAACCCCGCCGAGATGCTCATTTCGCCCAAGGTCGACGAGCTCTTCGCAACGCTCCGCGAGCAGTACGACTACATCATCGTCGATACCGCACCCATCGGCCTGGTGAGCGACACCTTCACTCTCGACCGCATAGCCGACGCAGCCATCTACGTCTGCCGCGCCAACTACACCTCGCTGTCCGACCTCGAGCTCATCAACGACATCTACGAGCAGCACCGTCTCAAGAAGGTCAGCCTCGTCGTCAACGGCACCGCCGCCAAGAAGAGCTACGGCTACAAGGCCAAGAAGTAAGGGCCTCCCGTGATTTCGTCTGGCGACAGAAAAATAGCGAAGAACACCGTGTACCTTTATGTGCGCACGGTGCTCACGCTTTTTGTGTCGCTCTACACTTCGCGTGTCGTCCTCGAAAAACTGGGCGCGTCGGACTTCGGCGTATTCAATCTCGTCGCCGGATTCCTCACCATCTTCGCCTTTCTCCACGGCTCGGCCATGTCGGCCACCCAGCGCTATCTAACCTTCGAGCTCGGTGCCGGAAACATGCTGCGCCTGCGGCAGACTTTCGCATCGGCGCTGGCCATCCATCTGGCAATTTCCGCCGTCGTGGTGGTGCTCGGCGAGACGGTCGGCCTGTGGTTTGTCAACACGCAGCTCGAAATCGACCCCTCGCGCATGTACGCCGCAAACTGGGTCTATCAGCTCGCCATTGTCTCGATGGTGTTCACCATCGTGCAGATTCCGTATTCGTCGGTGCTCATGTCGCGCGAACGGCTCGATGTCTATGCCGTCATCATGCTCGGGCAGTCGCTGCTCAGGCTCGGAGCCGCGCTTGCAATCGCTCTTTTCGCCGAATTCGACACTCTCATCTGGTATGCGGTTCTCTACACCATGGTCTCGGTCATCGTCGGCGCTTCATTCATGGGCTATGCCATGAGCCGATTTGAGGAATGCCGCATGATGCCGCGTTTCTACAAGGGCATAACGCGCGACCTTGCCTCTTTCAGCGGATACGACACCTACGGAAACTTCTGCTCCGTGGCGCGTCTGCAGGGCATGGCCTTCATCATCAACCGCTTCGGAGGAACTGTCCTCAATGCGTCCGCCGCCCTCGCCACTAATGTCAGCTCGGCATTCCAGAGTTTCAGCAGCACCATCCTGCTGGCCTTCAAGCCGCGCATGACCAAGGAGTATGCCGTCGGAAACTACGAGGGTACCGCCTCGGCGGTCTACAACTGCACGCGCTTCGCCCTGCTCCTTGCAGGCGTCATGGCCGTGCCGCTGTTCTTCAGTATGGACTTCGTGCTGCGTCTGTGGCTCGGTGCCGCTCCCCCGCAGTACACTGCCGACTTCTGCCGCATATGCGTCATCACCTCGTGTGCGGATGCCGTCAACTTCGGCGTCTACTCGGGCATTCATGCCACCGGACGGGTGCGTACACTGAGTCTGCTCAACGGCTCTCTCGGTCTCGTCGAGCTGGTAGCCATATACTTGCTGTTGCGCTGGCTGCAGTGGGCGCCGCTGGTCTACCTCGTACATCTGACATTCGTGCTCGTCTGCATCACCACGGCGGCCTTCATACTCAGGCACCAGATGCCCGCATTCTCGCCCCTGAGACTTGCCGTGCGCAATCTCCTCCCCATGGCGGCGATAATTGCAGCGGCAGCGGCCTGCTGCCTCCCCCTTGCCTGCCTGCTCCCCGACGGCTTCGGACGCCTTTTGCTGATGTGCGCGGTGTCGACGGCCGTATGCGGAGCCGCGACGTATCTCTTCATCCTCGACAGGGAAATGAAGGCTCAGCTGCGACTGTGGCTGCGTAATCGCTTTAACGCTAAATCAAGGAACTAATGTCGCACTCGGTTCTCTACATACCCTCGGTGTTCAACCGTCCCGAGAACGAAAAGTCCGAAAAGCCTCTGCTCGGTTTCGTGAAGTCCGACTTCACATGGCCGCTGCTTTTCATGCTCAGCATGGCACTTGTCGGGCTCAGGTTCTACCCCGCATTCCTCTTTGCACTGGCCATTATCCTGAAGCGATTCCGCGAGGACCGCTACGACTTCGTCATCATGCTGATGATGCTGTTCGGAAACTTCGGTCTCATGAGGGCCGACATCCTCCACATCAAGATGCAGGACATCGCCCTTGTCAGCGGTACGGTTCTGGCCGTTATAATGCGCAAGCCGCCCTTGCTCAGGAAGATGTTGTGCATCTACGCCGTCTACGCCGTCATCCTCTTTTGGATAGCATTACAGTCGTGGGAGAGCATGAGGGTGCAGTTAGTGGTGTTGCGCTACTACTATAGTTTCATCGTTGTCTTCGTCCCGATAGCGGCATTCGCAAACCGCTCATTCGACATGAACAGGATGATACGTCGCCTCATGGTCTTCGGCCTGACGATGTGTTGCTTCTATATCTTCGACGCTCTCATTGTCAAGGGCCACATTCTGCTGCCCGGCACATTCAGCTGGTCGGGACAGAGTACATTCTGGCACCCTGTCATGTCCCCCTTCTCGATCAAGCCATTGCGAGTGTATCCCTACGGCATGTACATCCTCATGCTGGTCATCGTAGCGGCCATCCGCACCTACCGCCTGCCCAAATGGCAGTGGGCGCTCATCATCGTGGCCTCACTCTGTACGCAGACCATGACCTTCTGCGCCGGATTCGGCGTCATGCTCATCCTCTGTCAGGGCTCATTCCGCCGCACGTTCAGGATTCTCGGCTCCATCGCGCTCGGACTCGTGCTCCTCTACGGCGTCGACTGCCTGCTGCCGAAGTATCAGAACGACGTCGGCGAGACTTCGTCGCTGCGACTCAAGTCGACGGTCGACCAGTTCTTCATGCTTGCCGAAGCCGCCGACGACGAGGAAATTGCCGACTTCGGTTCCGGACGTATGGGCCAGTTTATCCCCAAACTCGACCTCGTACAGCACTATCACAAAGAGTGGACAGGCCTCGGATTTCTGCACCGCGACCTCAGTACCGACGTACGCTTTACTATTGTCAACGAGTACTACGTCGACCTTGCAAACAACGAAGAGGTCGCCACAGGCGTCGAAGTCGTACCATTCCAGATATTCATCAGCGCCGGCTGGCTGGGGCTCATCGTCCATGCGGCATTCTTTATCGGCCTCTACTTCCTCATCAGGCGCTATCGCTACAGCTACATCTACCTGTCGATGCTCATATTCTGCGCCGTGGCAGGCTTGGGCGGATTCGCAAGCCTCGCCAACTACGAAGGCCAGGCCCTGATGGCATTCGCCTTTGCCCTGGTCATCCTCGCCAACCGTCCCCAAATACCCGGCTTCTCTCACCGCGACGCCGCCTGACCTCAACACCCGCGCCGCCAACAACGGCTCCGCCAATGATTCCATTTGGCGACATCCGCTTGTACGGACGCGATTAATCGCGTCCGCGCCTCAACGCCGTGCCGCCAACGCCCGCGAAAACGTCGCCGTCAAACGGGGCCTCCGGCAGGAGGCCGACTTATCGTAGCACGGTACACCGAAGCGCAGCGGAGGTGTGCCGTGACTACGCACCGCCAACAACGGCTCCGCCAATGATTCCATTTTGCGGCATCCGCTTGTACGGACGCGATTAATCGCGTCCGCGCCTCAACGCCGTGCCGCCAACGCCCGCGAAAACGTCGCCGT
>JAIDUY010000080.1 GCA_029059965.1 Muribaculaceae bacterium | reverse complement strand
CAATAAGGTCGCGGATTGAGATAAGTTTGAGGCCCCACTCGTCGGCACGGCGGCGCAGCTCGGGCAGGCGGGCCATGGAGCCGTCGTCGCTCATGATTTCCATCAGCGCGGCGGCGGGCTGCAGGCCGGCCAGACGGGCCAGGTCGACGGCGGCCTCAGTGTGGCCGCAGCGGCGCAGCACGCCCTGGTCCTGGGCGTAGAGGGGGTTGATGTGGCCGGGACGTCCGAAGGTCTCGGGAGTGCTGGCAGGGTCGGCAAGGGCGCGGATTGTGGCGCAGCGGTCCTCGATGCTCACACCGGTGGAGCAACCCTCGAGCTTGTCGACGGTGACGGTGAAGGGCGTTCCGAGCATGGATGTGTTCTGCGTCACCTGATGGGGCAGCTCCAGCTCACGGCAGCGCGATATGGTGATGGGCACGCACAGCACGCCGCGGGCGTTCTTGAGCATGAAGTTGACCTGCTCGGGAGTTATCTTTTCGGCAGCGACGATGATGTCGCCCTCGTTCTCGCGGTCTTCGTCGTCGACCACAATCACCATCTTGCCCTCGCGGAAGTCCTCGATGGCGTCGGCAATGGAGTCGAGCTTGATTTCCTGTTCCATATATATCTGTGTGTTTTTATTCCTGTTGACGGGTGTTGATGCGCTCGACGATGAGCTGCGTGGTCTCGATGACCGCCGGCAGGCGCCTGCGCGTTATTCTGAACGGATAGCGGTTGAGGAGGTTCACGACATGCTTGTCGCGGCTGTCGGCCAGATAGTCGACCAGCTCGTTCAAGGCAGTTCCCAAAGCGGGGTCGAGGCCGCGGGCGAAGAGCCGTCTGACGGGCGAGAGTCGGCTAAGACGTGCGCGCTCGGCCTCGGCGGCGGCACCGAAGGCTTCGAGGCGGCGGAGCGCCTCGGCGACATCGGTATCGTTCATTATCACCTCCTTGACGGCAAGGCTGCGCGGAGCCTCGCGGCCCGTGAGGCGGCGGAAGAAGTTGGCGTAGGCATCGAAGTTGAACACCGCCGAGTCGCCCACAGCCTTGTAGGTGAAGAAAACGCCCAGAGGCAGAAGCACGAATGAGCTGAGCCATATGCCTATCCACACGTCGGTCTTTCCGTCGCGCGCCATCTTGTAGCCGGCGTTGTCGATGATGAAATAGACGATGAACAGCAGCACCGAGATGATGAGCGGGGTGCCCAGGCCGCCCTTCTTGATGATGGCGCCAAGGGGAGCGCCGATGAAGAAGAAAATGATGCAGGCGAAGGAGAGTGTGAACTTCTTCTGCATCTCGATGTCGTGGCGGCGCATCAGCTTGGCCTGCTCGGCCAGCGCCAGCGAGCGGTAGACGTACTCCTGCTTCTGACGGCGTGCCTTGGCCAGCGCCTGCTGTATGTAGCTCTTGGCGAAGCCCGGATTAGGCTCCTGAAAGAGAGAGTCGACGTTGAGCGGGCGCTCGAGGGTGACCTCGCGGCGCGGCACGCGCACATACTCGCCGTTCTCGATGCGGTTCACCGTCGGGGTCAGTCCGAAGTAGGGAACTGACAGAATCTCGGAGGCGTAGACATTGCCGATGGAGTCGACGCGATGGCTGATGGAGTCGATGGAATGGCGCAGCTGGCTCACATTCTGGCCTATGTACTGGCTTCGCAGTCCGCCCTCGTCGACGCGGTTGAAGTTGGCGTCGAAGGGGAAATAGACCTGCTTGTCGGTGAAGTGCTCGCGGCGGAAGGGCAGGTAGCGTCCCGAGTTGACGCCCATGGAATTGTCGTGGACATTCTCGAAAAGCTCGCCGCTGTGCAGGTGCAGGAACAGGCGCGTGCGGTCCTCGGTGAAGTTGAAGCGCCCGGAGTCGGCCAGAATGACGCGGCTGTTGTCCTGTCCGCGGCTGAAGTCGTAGATGAGCATGTCGTAGAGCATGCCCGTCCCGGCGTCCTTGCTGCCCACGTAGAGCTGCATGTTGGGGATAGCGCCGTAAAAGGAGCGCTCGGGGATTTCGACCTCGGGCGACTTCTGACGCACCGAGAACAGCAGCGTCCACATCTTGGTCTGCGCCACGGGCAGCACATTGTTCTGGAAGAAGAAGGCACCCACGGCGACGAAAGCCATGAACACCATCAGCGGCCTCATGATGCGGAACAGCGATATGCCCGAGGCCTTCATGGCAGTCAGCTCGAACTTCTCGCCCAGGTTGCCGAACACCATCAGCGAGGCCAGCAGCACCGCCAGCGGCAGCGCCATGGGCACCATCGTCAGGGCGGCGTAGAAGAACAGCTCGCCGATGATATCCACGCCAAGTCCCTTGCCGACAAGGTCGTCGATGCTCTTCCACAGGAACTGCATCATCACGATAAACAGGCATATGAAGAACGTCATGGCGAACAGCGGCAGGAACCGCTGAAGCATGTAGCTGTATAGACGTTTCATTATCACCATGATTATAGAGCGTGCATTTTAGCCGCAAAGTTACAAAAAAATCTTATCTTTGCAGCGTGATGACCGTCGAAGCATACAATCCCGGTCTGCGGGAGCTGTGGGACAGCGTCGTTGACTCTTCGCGCAACGGCACTTTCCTGCTCCGCCGCGGCTATATGGACTACCATGCCGACCGCTTCGCCGACCGCTCGCTGCTGGTGCGCGACGGCCACGGCGCCGTGGCCGCACTCTTCGCCGCCGCCGACGGCCCGGGTGCCGACCCCGGCACCATCACGGCCCATCCCGGCCTGACATACGGCGGACTCGTGCTGCCGCCGGCCACCTGCGGAGGCGACGCCCTCGAAATCCTCGAGGCCGTGGCCGGATACTGGCGCGGGCAGGGTCGCCGACGTATGGTCTACCGCGCCATTCCGCACATCTACCACCGCATGCCCGCCGAGGACGACATCTATGCCCTGTTCCGACTCGGGGCGCGAATGACCGAGTGCTCGCTGTCGTCGGCCTACGAGGCTCCCGCCGACCCGCCGCGCAATCAGAACACACGCCGCAACATAGCCCGCGGGCAGCGCAACGGCATCGTCGCCGCGCCCTCCGACAGCCTCGACGCTTTCCACGCCATGCTCGCCCGCAACCTCGACGAGCGCCACGGAGCCATGCCCGTGCACAGCGCCGACGAGCTGCGCCTGCTCGCATCCCGCTTTCCCGAAAACATACGCCTGTGGACAGCAACCGGCCCCGACGGCACCATGCTGGCAGGCACGCTGCTGTTCGTCACCGACACCTGCGCCCACGCGCAGTACATAGCCTCGACGCCCGAGGGCCGCGAGCTGCGCGCTCCCGCCGTGCTGTTCGACACCGTGATGGAGCACTACCGCCCGCTGCGGCGCTACTTCGACTTCGGCACAAGCTGCGAGGACCATGGCCGCTACCTCAACGCCGGGCTCGTCAGGCAGAAATGCGGCTTCGGCGCCCGCGGCATAGCATACACCACATACGAACTCGAGCTCTGACACAGCAAACTTCAGCCAATTCGTAGAATTTAACACACTTTAACCAATTGGGAGGGGTAATTTGTTAGCTATTAGCTAATTTTGCAGTTCCGACTCTCTGTCGGTACCCGCTCTTACACATTCCCCGGCGGGAAAACGAACACACAATAAACCAAATTCTCTTCAAATTCTATGTTAAACCATCTACGCATTTCTATCCTTACGCTCTTGTTGCTGATTTGCGCAGGCTTGGCCTCAGCCAACGACAACAAGTACTCTACCGCGACTGTGACGGTGGGGTCCGGCAACGGAAAAGTGTACGTCGCCGCTTCCTCCACCTCCTCTCCTGCATATGGAACCGGAAATACCGTCAGTCAAGACGGGAACTCAGCCAACCATACCTATTATCTCTACGCACAGCCCGATGACGGCTTTGTATTCTCACACTGGACACAAAACGGCAAACAGATTAACGGCAGCTCAACAGCTACAGTATCCGTGGCGACAGCAGACTCCAAGGACAGCCAACCGACGTACAGTTTCGCAGCTCATTTCATCGAGCGCCCGGCGATCGTGCTCGATAATCCGACTCCGGAATATGGCACTGCAAGCATCTCACCTGTCGCAAACCGAATCGGCGATGAAGTCACCCTGAAAGCTTCTGTTCCGAAAATCCCGAACTACGGTTGTAAGAATATCATGGTTGATTTCATCGGCTGGCAAGACGACAGCGACGGTTCCATTATATCAATAGAACCGGAATACAAATTTACAGTCGAAAAGGATATGTCGATTACGGCTGTTTTCAAAAATAAGAGCTATTTTACTAAAGCCGGATATTATCAGGTTCGCAATATATTCAACCGCGTTCTTACAATCGAGGGAAAATGGAAATATTCACCAGGGCTAAAGGATAATTTCCTCGATGGACTCGTAAGATGGAGCTGCCCGGACGACATCGATTTTGCGGATTTCCAAAACGCTATTTTTGACGGTACAGACGACAAACCCGGTGTAGATGTGTGCAGTCTGCCGGCTACTATCCTATATATCGTTGGAGAAAGTGAGGCGAACCTTGATGTAGCCCCCGGAGAAACCGCATTGAGTAAAGTGAATGTCAGCGGACAAAGTACGGACATCAAGTCGATGACAGGATATACTCTTTCGATTAAAAAAGGGGATGCTCGCGTACCCGGATATTTTTACTTCAACGGCGGTGGTACGGCAGGTCTGAAAATGACAAACCGCTATATCGATAACAAACGCTGCTGTTCAGGCCTTTTAGGAACCAGCAAGGTCGATGACCACTATTCGTGGATGGCTGTGCAGCCTATCGACGAGGAGCACTTCGATGAGTTCTGGTTCGGAGCCCACGCCTCGGCCGAGATGAACTTCGAGGGCGGCAACTGGACTTCGATGTACACCAGCTTCCCCTACGAATGCCGCGACGGCGTCGAAGCCTATATCATCGAGGAACAGGAAGCTACCGTGGTGAACGATGTCCGCTATCTGACAGTGAGCAAAATCGAGGATGGCATAGTCCCCGCCGCGACTCCCGTGCTGCTCAAGTGTCAGGGCGAGCGCTCCAACGAGAACCGTCTGATGCCTCTGCTGCCCGACGACAGCCGCGTGGCAGGCAAGGCCTACACCTCGAACCTCCTCGTGGGTGAATATCAGCTCTACACCGACAAGAATCTGAACGGACTGAAGGACTACGACGCAAGCACCATGCGCGTTCTTGGCGTGAACAACGGCGTGGTCGGATTCTACAAGCTTTCGCCCAACGAAGACGGCACCCCGCGTAAGCTCGCAGCCAACAAGGTCTATCTGGACCTCAGCCGACTCAGCAGTCCCGCATCATCCTACCGCATCGTATCGCGCGAGATGTCGGGCCTCGAAGGCATAACCGTCGACGAGCCCGCCGCCGGCACCGAGGACGAGACCGTCTACGACCTTACCGGCCGTCCCGTGGCTCATCCCCAGCCCAACACCATCTACATCGTCGGCGGCCGCAAGGTTCTGTGGCGCTGAATCTTCAGAAAGACATCCCGCAATCCGGACTCACAAAGGACATGGAGGGCAGCCGCCCGACGTGTCCTTTTGTCTTTGACAAAATAAGAAGCGGCAAAGTCCGTTGTAAATATATGCGTCACACCATCCTCACACTTATCGCCCTGCTGGGTTGCTTCGCGGCAAGTGCCGCCGAGCCCGACGACGACGATTTCGTCCGCGTGTCGCTGCTCGTCGCCTCTCCCGGGCAGGCTATCTATCAGACCTACGGCCATGCGGCGCTGCGCATGGAATGTCCGACCCACGGGCTCGACAATGTATTCACCTTCGAGGTCGACGCCTCGGGCAATCAGTTTCTGGTACTCGGCGGCGGCACCGAGGGCATCCTGTGCCGCGTGAGCTTCGAGCAGTACAGCAACGACTTCGCCGCCGAGGGGCGCGGACTGACAGAGATGACCCTCAACCTTACTCCGGCCCAGGACCGCCGGCTGTGGCAGCTGCTCGACGAGGGTGTGGAGAGCGGCACGCCCAAACCCTACAACATGCGCTGGAGCCACTGTCTGTCTGAACTCACGGGCTACGTAAGGGCGGCGATAGAACCCGACCGCATCGTCGTGGCCGGAGCTCCTCATCTGGACTATATCAACGGGCGCGAGATGATGCGCCACAGCCTGCGCGGCCGCGAATGGCAGTACGAGGCTTTTGTGATAGCCATAGGCTCCGATGCCGACGTCACCGACGAATGGACCACCCGCACATGGCCGGTCTCGGCACTTGAGACTTTCGGCGGAGCCCGCATCGTGTCGCCCGACGGAACTTCGCGTCCCATGGTGACGGGCACGGCCGTGCTGTTAGAGCCCACCCGTTCGGCCGAGGGCAACGCACCGCGCCCGTGGGTGATGGCACTTTGGCTGCTTGGTGCCGTTATCGCCCTGTGCGTTCTCGACCTCAGCGGCAAGGCTCGCCGCGTGGTGCGGATAGCCGACTATGTTCTGCTCGGCGCGCAGACCGTAGCGTCGATACTACTCATCATCGTAGCCGCCATGCCCACCCACATCAGCAGCGGCTGGCACTGGCTCTTCGTGGTGTTCAATCCCCTGCCCCTTGTGCTGTGGCTTGCATTCCGCCGCCTGCGCCCCGAGGCACGCCGCGCCCGGGCCATGCAGAGGCTCTGCCTCGGCATTGGCATCGTGGACGGCCTGTTCGCGGCTGTGGCGCCCTTCGCCACCGCCGAAGTCAGCGTCGCAACAGCCATAGTCTGTGCCGCCATCGCACTGCGAGCCCTCGCAAGAGCCGCCTCCCCTTGCCGGATGGCGTGATACCCCCACTGCTTAGCCGCGAAGCCGTCGTGTTATCCTCTTAAGGAGCTTTGCGCAATGGGGCCAAACATCGCGGCTCCGCCGCTCCCCTCGCCGCAAAACCCGATTTTTTGACAGCAGATTACAACTAATGTGATTTGCCGTCGTAATCTTTACTAGTTTTGCGATGTTACAAACATCATCTTGCTTCATAATTGCTCTATGAGTCACGTCAACGCTTTATATCACATTGTTTTCGCAACATACGAAAGACGTATGACCATAACTAATGAGTACCGGGAAGATGTATATCGTTTTATCTGGAGTATTATCAGCGAGAAACGGAGTAATCTTCTACGCATTGGCGGTATCGCCAATCACATACATATTTTACTGAATCTCCACCCATCGGTTTCACTGTCCGATATGGTCAGAGACATCAAAGCGAAATCAAGCGGTTGGCTAAGAAAAGACAATCGGTTTCCATATTTCGAAGGATGGGCAAAGGAATATTTTGCTGCAACTATATCCTTCGATGACAGGCATCGCGTTATCGAATACATCAAAGGTCAGCAACAGCATCACAACATACAGACTTTCGACGATGAATACAACGAGATGCTATCTTCCGAAGGATTGGAAATGCCATACGACTCGGATAAAAGATGACTCTGCATTAGACATCCTTATGTTATGTTGCGGATCGATTCACAACATAACATCGCCTCTTCGAGGCTCCTGACTGATTGTCGCCCTACCCCATGCTCCACTGCGTTACGCATGGGGTTAAACACAACATCGCGGCTCCGCCGCTCCCCTCGCCGCAAAACCCGATGCCCGAGTCCTATAACACAACATCGATGCCCAACAGATAAGCCGCGAAGCGGCGCCGTTGTGTTTAACCCCATGTGGAGCTTTGCGAAACATGGGGGGGGAGGACGAGGCCCCCAACAGATAAGCCTCGAAGAGGCGCTGTTGTGTTTAACCCCATGTGGAGCTTTGCGGAACAAGGCAAAACCGCCGCTGTCCCTTTGCCGGGGCAGCGGCGGTCTGCAATATTGACTGAAATGACAGTGTTTAGAGGATTACCTTGGTGACGGTGTTGCCCTGGCGGCGGATGTAGACGCCGTTTGCGGGGTTGGCAACGCGGATGCCCTGGAGGTTGTAGTACTCTACGGGTTCTTCGGAGCCGACGGTCACGCCCTCGATGCCTGTTGTGCCGCCTTCGGTACCCTTGACGCGCATTTCCTTGAGCTTGATGCCCCAGACGGCGTTATGGGCCTTGGTGGTGTTCAGGGTGATGGTCTGGGCGGGGATAGCCTCGTAGTCGTCGCGGTAGAGAGTGGTGCGGGGAGTTACGCCTGCGCCGCCTTCACCGTCGGTAACGGTGAACACATTGTCGGCGAAAGCCACTGCGCGGCGCACATCGGCTGCGCTGGCGGGCTTGGCGAGGGCCACGGTGTAGTGGGTGGCGGAAGCGCCTTCCCATACGAGCTCGATGGCCTCGACATTCATCACCTTGCCGAAGTCGACGGTGAGAGTGTGTTCCTCGGTCTCGCCGCAGTTCCATTCGAGTTGGGTACCCTCGTTGCCGTCTAAGGCAAGAGCGGGATTCTCGTGGTCGGAAGTGAGGACGAGGTTCTCGCCGGCGAGAGCGATGAGGTCGACTGCATTGGCGGAGGTCGCGCAGGCGAGAGTCTTCTCGGCGGTGAGGTCGCCGGCAGCGGCGGTGAGGATGGTTTCGCCCTTGGAGACAGCGGTGAGTTTGTTGCCTTCGAGGGTGAAGTTGGAGTTGCCGAGGCTGAGTTCGGCAGCTTCGTCGAGCAGATAGTGGCCGTTGGCGTCCTTGACGATGGCGCTTGCGAGGCCGGTCTGGCCTACGGAGTAGACGCTGAGGGTGACAGCGAGGTCGATGGATGCGGGAGCGCCGTAAGCCACGGCCTCGTTTTCGGCACCGGTCTTGTAGCCGCTGACGTTGATTGTCGAGCTGCCGCCGTCGTAGGCGATGAAGTAGTAGAGCCAGCCGATGGCGTGGGCGTCGGGATAGGTGGTGTCGGTGGTAATGGTCCACTTGTTGCCATCCTTCTGCATATCCTTGTACTCAAACTTGAAGTCAGCGCTGGAGATGGTGATTTTGGGAACCATGCCCACAACCTCGGCGCCGTGGTGGATGGCGTCGACGGTGATGGTGCCGTCGAGGTTATATGTCACGGTAGTCTCGATGCTGGCGGGGATGGCGCGGCGTGCGGTGGCAGGGTCTTCGCCGGGGAGGTAGGCATTGGCAATCATGCCGTCGGCGATAGCGTGCCATACGAAGGATTGCGAGGCGTCGCGGAGAGTACGGAACTCAACGGTGACGGGCTTGCTCTCGTAGGTCTCGCCGTTGAGGGTAGCGATGGCGGTGAGAGTGTAGCTGTAGTCCTTGCTCTGTTCGAGGCCGGTGAGGGCGTAGGGGCTGGCGGTGAGCACGGTCTCGCCCATCATCACCTTGACTTCGGCACCTTCGAGCTCGGCGGGGAGGGTGACGGTGTAGACGATGTCGGCGCTGTTCATGGTGACGTTCTCGGCTGCTGCGGTCAGCGCGGGCTTGGGATCGACGGCAACGGGGCCGTTGGAAGCACCGAACTTATAGTCGGCCACGTCGATGCGGGTGACACCGCCGGCATATTTGAGCCAGAAGAACAGAGTGGCATTCTGACCGAGGGTATAGGTCTTGGTGGAAGTGGCGGTGTAGCTGTCGCCTGCCTTTGCAAGGGCGATGTACTCGTCGCCGGTTTCGTTGGCGAAGTTGAATTCGGGAACGAAGCCCACAACGGCGGCGACACCGGCCATTACGGCGTTGACGGGGATGGTGCCGTTTTCGTTGGCTGGCAGGGTGTAGGTTCTGTTGACATCGACTCCGTTGAGATTGTTGGAAACGGTGCCGTTCCATACATTGCCGTAGGCGCAGTCGGGATCGACGGGATCGATGGGATCGACGGGGTCGACGGGGGTGTCGCCGCCTTCACCCTTGTAGAAGTAGACGTTGGCGATGTAGCCTTCCTGGTTGCCGTTGCCCTGGTCGAACTTGATTTGGGAAAGGTTGGCGAAGTTCACGTTGTCCCAGTGCGACATGGGAACGTCGTAGCTGTTCCATTCGCCGACTTTGACCTCGGGAGCAGTCCATGCCTTCTCGGCTCCGGGGCTGATGGGGGTGAAGCCGAAGGCGCCCTCGTTGGAGGCGAAGAAGTCGACGTGCATTGTGTTGCAGGCGGTGATGTCGAGATTCTGTGCGAGTTCCCAGCCGAGGTAGTTGAAGTACTGGACTTTCATTACCTTCTTGCCGTCGATTTCCATTTCCTGTGCACGTGTGGCCTGATTCCATCCGCCGATACCGAAAGTGGTGGCTGCGGGATATGCGCTGCCGAACACCGAAACGACGTCGGCTGCGGCATGAGCGGGCACGGGTACCGATGTCGGCGCGGGAAGCTGCTCTACGTAGGGCTTTTCCCAGGCATCGTCGGTGTTGACATACTTGATATTGTCGAAGCTGATAGCCGATTCAGCTTTGCCTTTTTCAAGAATGATTGAGAACACATAGCCGCTGCCGGCCTGGGCGAACTCATTCCACTTTTCAGCGACAGAGGGGAATTTCTCGGCTACGCTGATGCTGGTGTGGTTCCACTTGCCGATGTTGTCGGCTGTGGTGTCGAATGCATAGTCCTGCTGGACACCGCCGCCGGTGAGACGCACGAAGTAGGTCTGACCCTCGGTGGTCGCATACCAGTCGTATTCGAGGGTTGCGGAGTGCAGAGGGCCGGTAACGTCGTTGTCGGATTCGGCAAGGAGTCCCATGGATGCGGCTGCACCGCCGTCGCCGGCCTTGAAGGTGAATACCTTACCTTCGGCGCCGGTCGGATTGGACGCATTGAAATTTACTGCGGCGTTCCACCAGTAGTGCGTGGACAGGCCTTCGGCAAGTGCGCCGTTCTGATAGACGACGTACTCGCCTGCGCTCATGCTCAGGGCTGCGAGACCGAGAGCTGCGCTAAGAAACAGTTTCTTCATGTCTTTTGATTTTAGGTATTAATGAAAGATGATTTTTTTTCCATTGCGGATGTAGATGCCGGGGGCAAGCGCGCCGGGAGCCACGCGACGGCCGTCGACGGTGTACGTGGGGCCGTCGGGCTCTTCGCTGCCGATGACGATGTCATCGACACCGGCCGAGCCTGTCAGACGCAGCGAGGAGATACGGATGCCGCTGGGCTGGTAGGGATTGGCGTCGGACAGACGGATGGTGCTGCGACCTGCGGGCAGATTGACGGCAAGCTTGCGCTCGACGTATTCGGTGTCGTTGCCGGGGAGAGTGAAGGAAGTCGCGGGGCAGATTTCGGTGGTGTTGTCGCCCTCGACAAGAAGCACCTTGACGGAGGGATCGAAGCGCACGGGCTCGCCCTGTCCGGTGACGGTGAGTGTCAGGTCGTAGACACCTGCTTCGGCAACTTCAATCTGGTAGTCGAGAGTTGCACCGGCATTGAAAGCGCTGATTTCGATTGGCTTGGGAGCACCCTCGCGATTGCCGGGGGCAAGCGAGGCGCTTGTGCGGGCCATATATTCGGTGGCGGGGATTTCCTCGCCGACGGCATGCCATACGTCGGGGTTGAAGTCGCTCATGTAGACGTAGACATATCCCTGGGGCGAAAGATGCTTCTCGCCGACGCCATTCTCGGTGATGATGAGGCCGTAGGAGGGCGAGGGGCTGGAGGCGGAGGTGGTGTGCTTGCCGACGGCCTTGAACCATGCGTAGCGGTGAATCCACGGTGTCTGCTCAAGCCATTCGACGGTCTCGACCATGGAGGCTATCTGAGTCTCGGGAGCTACGCTGGAGCTCTGCTGGCCTTCGTTGGGCCAGAGGCAGAATTCGGTGACCCACACGTCCTTGCCATAGCGTTCGTGGAACTCTCCGGCCAGGGTCTTCATCACGCCCAGGCCGCCGTAGTTGTGGACGGCCACATAGTCGAACGCGTCCTTGCCCACGAGGGCCACAAACTCGTCGAACCACTTCGTGGGCGACTGGTAGGGGGCATCGGGCGAGTAGTTCATGGCGGGAGCCACGAGCTCGAGACCGAGTTCTTCGGCCAGTGCCTGTACGGCGGGCCACAGCTGGGCCGCGGCGGCGGGGGTCATGTTGGACTGTGCCTTGAAGTTGGGCTCGTTGAAGCCGAGCAGATACTTGACATTCGGATGAGCCGCGCAGTACTCGCGGATGGCGTCGGGATTGTAATTGCCGTTCCACACCATAGGTATGAAGTCGAAGCCGTCGAAGTTGATTACTTCGTTCCGGTAGCCTTTGCCGGGAGTGTTGGCCCAGTTGTAGTACCAGCTGACACCGGGTTCGAGGATAACCATCTGGTTGTGCAGTGCGAACTGGTTTTCGCTCACGCCGCGCTTGAAGCTTTTGGCGCCGGCGGGAGCGAACGCCATGAGAGCGGCGAGGGTGACTGCCGCAGCGGTCTTGAAATTCATTATCGGATTATGGTTTTGAGTGTTTCTGTATGGTCGGGCATGCTGGCGCTGATGATGTAGACGCCTGCATCGAGTCCGTCGAGGGGCACGCGGTCGTGGCCGCATGCCACGGCGGCGCCGCAGGTGTTGAAGACGGTGATGGTGCTGTCGGGAGCCTGTGCGTATCCGCCGGCGACGCTGAGGGAGGGCTCGTCGGCCACCGGGGTGTCGACCCCGGCGAGGTCGCCGGGAGCGATGGTATAGAGGCTCTCGTCGGGAGTGCCTTTCTGATAGATTTTCACATAGTTGACGTGCATCTCGGCTTTCTGTCCGTTGGCGTCGGAGAGGGCCGTGATGCCGTTGGCGTCGTGTATGCCGGTGAAATTGCCGCCGACAGCCATATTGAAGAGGATGAAGTTCTCCTTGTGGAAGTAGTTGCCGGGGCTCCACTCGTCGCCGGGATTGTCGGCGGTGATGCCCATGCGGAAGTAGGGGGTCTGCACGGGGCGCTTGTCGAGGTCGACGTACATGCTCAGGTTATCCTCGTCCCAGATGAGGGTGAAGAGGTGGAACTCGCCGTCCTGCAGGGAGTAGGCCTTGGTGTTGTCCTTGGCGTATGATGCCGCGGGCCAGCCCTGTCCCCAGTGGGCCGCACCGTTGAAGTAGCGGTCCTGGGTTCCGTTGGCAATGCCGTTGCTGTTGCCCATCTCGACGATGTCTATTTCGCCGCTTTTGGGCCATCCCACCTCGCTGTGGTCGTTGCCCATCATCCAGAAAGCGGGCCAGAGGCCGTTGGCGGTAGTGGGGAAGCGGATTGCGGCCTCGATTTTGCCGTGCTTGAAAGTGACGAGGTTGCGCGATATGATGCGGCCGGAGGTGAAGTTGCGGTTGTTGTAGTTCTCGCGGCGGGCGGTGATGATGAGACATCCGTTGCCACGGCCGTCATCGCCGACGCGGACGTTGCTCTCGCGGTCGGTGTAGTACTGGAGCTCGTTGTTGCCGCCTCCGTTGCCGTTTACTTCGATTTCCCAGCGGTCGACGCGGAGTTCGCCGTCATCGAAGAGGTCCTGCCATACGAGTCTGTATCCGTCGGTCTCGCCGGAACCGTTCTGCGGCTCGGCGGCATTGAGGGCGGGAGTGGCTGCAAGTGCGAGGAGGAGGGCTGATATATAATTGATTTTCATCTCTATATTCGATTTTAAGGAAGGGGAGAGGACGGTGTCGGAGAGAGGCTTCTGCGGGGAGAGGATGCGGGTGAGTCCGTCGGAGACGGAAATGAAAAAGAGAGGGAGGGACGGCCGGCGGTAACCGGCCGTCCCGGAGATATTTAATGAAGAAACCTTCGTTGTGCGGGAGCCAGGGCCCCGTGGAGAGCGGATATTACTTGACGATCTTGCGGGCGCTGTTGCCGGAGCGGGCAACGTAGACGCCGGAAGCGAGGTTGTCGAGGCCGAGGGTGGTGCCGGCAGTGCTCTTTACGAGCTTGCCGGTGATGTCGTAGAGCTCGATGCCGTTGGAGCCGGCAACGTTGATGGTGTTGCGGGTCACAACCCAGTCGGCGGCGTTCTCGATGTTGGCTACGCCGGCTTCGCCCTGGTTGTAGTAGTAGATGGCGTCGAGGGCGAGGGTCTGGCCTGTCACACCGCCGGCAAGGAATGCCAGGATGTTACCCTTCCATGCGGTGATGGCTTTGGGGTTGAAGGTGGGCCAGAGTTTCTTGAGGTTGGCGAAGGAGATGTCGAGGCCCTGCCAGTCGTCGTTGGGAGCGGGAGCAACGGCGGGATATACGGCGCCGTTGTCTACATATGCTGTGCCGAGGGCAACCTTGGCGGGAGCGCTGCCGCAGTCTTCCTCACCGTCGGCGATGATGAGTGCTACGGAGGAGCAGGGGGCGCTCGGGCTCATGTAGGCGATGTGGAAGCGGGTGTCGTCGTTCCAGGTGGTGGTGTTGCCTGCGCCGTCGGCGTTGATGTTGTAGCCTGCGCCGGACCAGCCTGCGGAACCTACCACGAAGGAAGCGTAGCCTTCGAAGTGCATGCCTACGCCGGGGAAGGAGGAGTCGCCGGCCTGGAAGGTGTCGCTCCATACCCAAAGGTTCTGGGTGGCACCGTCGGGACCGAAGAATTCTACGGTAGCGCCCTGGGCCTTGAAGGCGTTGACAGAAGCTTCGTCGAGGGCGATGTACTGCATCGAGCTTACTTTACCGGCGTTGAGGACGGTCTCGGTGGTGGGGTCACTGGTGTACTGGGCGCTGGCGCTCAGTGCTGCTACTGCCGCGAGGGCTGCAAGAGTAATTTTTTTCATGCGTTTTGCGGTTTGAGATTATTAAGTGTTTAAGTCACTGGTTTATCGTGGTACCGGTCTGCCGGCCTGAGCCGGCAGACCGTTTACTGTCAATAGCCGGGGTTCTGGGCCATGGGGTTGAGGTTGATTTCCTCGGAGGGGATGGGGAAGAGCTCGTTCTTGCCCTTGATGAAGTTGGCCATTTCGGCGCGCACTTCCTCGCTCTCGGTCGAGCCGTAGGAGCCGTGGGTCTTGTCGAGCACTTCGTAGGCGATGTCCCAGCGCACGAGGTCGAACCAGCGGTGGCCTTCCATGGCGAGCTCTACGCGACGCTCGTGGCGCAGGGCGGCTCGGAGACCGTCGGTAGTGTCGGGGTAGCCGTAGCCGGGGAATGCGGGCAGCACGCTGCTGTCGCCGGCCATGTTGCGGGCGCGGGAGCGCACCTGCTCGAGGGCCCACTTGGCGTCGGAGGTGCTGATGCCGCTCTCGAGAGCAGCCTCGGCATAGAGAAGAAGAACGTCGGCGGCACGCACGAGCTTGTAGTTCAGGGGCGAGCGCGAGTCATGGTCGATGGCGGGGAATGTCTCGTTCTCGTCGTAGGAATTCTTGCGGTTGTAGTAGGAGGAGCCGAGGTAGTTGACCACCACTTCGGCGGCCGATTCCTCGTCGAGTTCGCCGATGGTGAGTGCGCGGCGGGGGTCGCCGGGCTCGTACTCGGCATAGAGGTTGTGGGTGGGATGGTCGAAGCCCCAGCCGCCGCGGCCGCCGAGCTTGGAGGCGCGGGGACGGCAGAGAATGGTGCTGAATGTGCCGCGGGTGAATCCGAAGCCTTCGCCGTAGTCGGAAGTGGGGTCGGCCATGTACTGGATTTCGAATACGCTCTCGGCGCTGTTCTCGCCTTCGAGGCGGAAGTTGAGGCCGTAGTCGGCGAGCAGTTCGTACTGCGTGCCGTACTGCTCCTGCACCCATTTGCGACCCCATTCGTAGGCCTTGGCATAGTCTTTCTTATAGAGGTATACCTTGCAGAGCATGGCCTGAGCGGCGCCCTTGGTGGCGCGGCCGAGGTCGGAGGCGGGAAATTGCGAGCGGTTCCAGAGCAGACGTTCGGCCTCGATGAGGTCGGCGATTATGTGGTCGTAGACCTCGTCAGCTGTGGCGCGGGGCTGCTGCCAGCGCTCGCTGGAGTCGATTACGAAGTCCACGAGAGGCACACCGCCGAACACGCGCACGAGCTGGAAGTAATAGAACGCGCGCATGAAGTGGACTTCGCCGATGAGGCAGTCCCTGCGGGCCTCGGTCATGTCGGCGTCAGGGTCGACGCCGGGGACTTCGAGCAGGGCGAGGTTACATCGGGCGATGCCCTGATACTTGGCGCGGTAGTAGTCGAGGATGATGCCGTTGCTGATATTTACCTTGAAGTTGTCGATGTCGTAGGCGTTGTTGTCGTCGGCAAGGTCCTGGCCTCCCTTGAGGGCGTCGTCGGAAGCGATGTCGCCGATGTACCACTCGGAGAAGTAGGTGTTGTTGAACTCCCACGCCAGCGGGGTGTAGCAGGCGTTGACGGTCTGTATGGCGACGGCTCCGCCGGTGAAGAAGTCTTCGACGGTGTTGGTGCCGGGAGCCTCTTCCTTGAGCCAGTCGTTGCACGATGTGAGCGACAGCGATGCGATGACGGCGGTTCCGAGTATTATATGCTTGATATTCATAGCGTATTATTGCGATTAATAGGAGATGTTGACACCGAAGATGAAAGAGCGCGACTGGGGATAGTTGCCGTAGTCGACACCGGAGCTGACTTCGGGGTCGAAGCCTTTGTACTTGGTGACGGTGAAGAGGTTGCCGCCCTGGACGTAGACGCGGCAGCTGTTGAAGCCGATGTGCTGCATGGCGCTGCGGGGAATGGTGTAGCCGATCTGCAGGTTCTTGAGGCGGAAGTAGGAGCCGCTTTCGAGGAAGCGGTCGCTGGTGTAGTAGTTGATGCTGTTCTTGGGGTTGGGGATGGAGCCGTCGGGGTTCTCGGTTGTCCATGCGTCGAACATCACGGGCGAGAGGACGGAGGTAGAGCCGTTGCTCTCGAGGTTGTGGCGCATCTGGTTGTATATTTTGTTGCCGCCCACGCCCTGGAAGAAGAGCTGGATGTCGAAGTTCTTCCACCAGGCGCCGATGTTGATGCCGTAGTTGAGCCAGGGGATGGAGGAGCCGAGGTTCACGCGGTCGTCGTTGTCGATTCGTCCGTCGCCGTTTACGTCGCGGTAGCGGGCGTCGCCGGCATGGAAGGGCACGTTGCCTGCATCATAGTATGTAAGGTGGTCGAGGACCTCCTGCTCGGTGCGGTAGACGCCTTCGTACTGATAGCCCCAGAAGTAGTAGAGGGGATAACCTTCGTCGACCACCTGCACCATGTCGTAGTTGGTGCGGATGACGGAGCCGCCGTTGAGGTGTGTGAGCTTGTTGTCGATGAAGCTGACGTTGCCGCTGATGGAGTACTCGAAGTCGCGGCCGATGGAATTGCGGTGCTCGAGTGTGATTTCAAGGCCTTTGTTGCGCACCTGGCCGACATTGGCCATGGCGGAGTAGCGGTTGCCGACATGCGCGGGAGCGGTGACGTTCATGAGCATGTCCTTGGTGTCGCGGATGAAGGCGTCGACGGAGCCGGAGAGCTTGCTGTTGAAGAATCCGAAGTCGAGGCCGAGGCTCCACTGCTCGGTGTTCTCCCAGTGGCCGCCGTTGTTGATCCATGTCAGTACGGTGGCGCCGTTGGCGAGCTGCTGGTCGGAGCCGAGGACGTAGTCGACGAATGTGGGGCCTGTATTGAACATGGTCAGCAGGAAGGCGTTGTTGCCGATGTTGTCGTTGCCGACCTTACCCCAGCCGAAGCGGAGCTTGAGGTTTGTCAGAGGGGTGAAGTCGCGCAGGAAGGATTCCTGGTTGATGCGCCATGCAAGGGCGAAGGAGGGGAAGTAGCCCCACGCCTTCTCGGGGAACTTGCTGGAGCCGTCGGCGCGGAAGTTGACGGTTGCCAGATAGCGGTCGTTGAAGCTGTAGTGCACACGGCCCAGCCACGAGAAGCGGCGGCTGCGGCCCACGCTGTCGGAAGGACGGGAGAAGTTGTCGGTCACCTGGCTGAGATACCAGTTGCGGTCGACGGGATTGAGGATATTGGAGCCGCTGCCGCCGATGCTGTAGTAGCTGTACTGCTCTACCGTCTGGCCTGCCATAACCGAGAAGTTGTGCTTGCCGATGGTGCGGGCGTATGTCAGGATGTTGTCGACGGTATAGTTATAGGTGCGTGCCATGCTGGAGGCAAGGAAGTTGTTGTCGCGCTTGTCGAAGGCGGACACTTCGTATGCGTCGGCGAAGCTGCGGTCGGTGACGATGCGGTAGTCGAAGTTATAGCTCGTGCGGAAGGTGAGGTGAGGAATGGGGTAGATTTCGGCGAACACATTGCCGACCCAGCGGGCGTTGTGGACACTGGGGTGGTTGTACTCCAGCATCGAGAAGGGGTTGGTGACGTTCTTGAAGTTGGAGCCTGCCGAGATGCCGCCGCTGAGGTCCTTGCCCTGACGGTTCACGGAGCCTTCGGGATAGTGTGTGGGGTCCCAGGGAGCCATTGCGAATGCTGCGGTGAGCATGTTGGCCATGGGGCTGGCGTTGTTGTCGCCGCTCTCGTAGGTATTGCGGGCGATGGACGACATGAAGGAGATATTCTCGCCGACCTTGAGCCAGGGAGTTGCCTTGTAGCTGGTGTTCAGGCGGGCGGTGAAGCGGCTGTAATCGGAGCCCATGAGCGTGCCCTCCTGCTTGAACCACGAACCGCTGGCACTGTAGGTGAATTTCTCGCCGCCGCCGTCGATGCTGAGGTGGTAGTTCTGAATCCACGCGTCACGGAACACCTCGTCCTGCCAGTCGGTGTCGACCGAAGCGAAGTCGAAGCCGTCGGGATTGGTCTCGGGGTCATAGACGGTGGGATAGTAATTTGAGGCACCCACACCCATGAAGGCTTTGAGCCATGCGTTGAAGCCGTTTTCCTGGTAATACTTGCGGGAGCGCTCGTTGGCGTTGATGGCCACATAGGTGTCGGCAAAGTCGTGAGCGTTCATCACGTCGAGCTTGCGCCAGCGCTTCTGCACGCCGGCATAGGCGTCGAAGGTGATGCGGGCGCGCTGGTTGGCCTCGCCGCCGCGTGTGGTGACGATGATGACGCCGTTGGCGCCACGCGAACCATAGATGGCGGTCGCCGATGCGTCCTTGAGGATTTCGGTGCTCTCGATGTCGTTGGGCGACAGAAAGGAGATATCGTCGGTGATGATACCGTCGACTACATATATAGGTGCAGGCGAGTTGACGGTGCCGACACCGCGGATGCGAACCTCGGCCTGAGCGCCGGGACGTCCGCTGAGCGAGTTGACGGTGACGCCGGCGGCCTGACCCTGTAGGGCGTTGGCCAGCGAGGACGAGGGTGTCTTCTGCAGCTTGTCGGCGGCGATGGAGGAAACGGCGCCGGTAAGGTCGCTTTTCTTCATCGTGCCGTAGCCGATTACCACGATTTCGTCCAGTTCGGAGATGCCGCTCAGACGGATGTCAAGGGTCTGGCTCTGTGTGATGACCTTGCTGAAGGGGTCGCAGCCGACGTAGCTTGCAACGAGAGTCTGGCCTGCGTTCATCGTTATGGCGTAGTTACCGTCGATGTCGGTAACGACAGCGCGGCCGGGCACACCCTCGACAACTACGGATGCCCCGATCAGAGGCTCGCCGTCGTCTGCCGAAGTGACAGTGCCGGTCACGCGCACTTCCTGCGCGAGCGCAGGCAACGCGAGAATAAGAAGTAAGAAGAGAAGTAAGTGCTTTCTCATGCAAGAATGGATTTTTGAAGGTTTTGGTATTCGGGCACCGTGCGGTGCTGAAAAATGGCCGTCGGGATGAGCCTGTCGGCCTCGCATCCCGAATTGACGGTGCAAAATTACCCAAGTGAAATGTTAATCGTTTAATTTTTGTATTCTCAAAAACTCTACAATACCCTACAGACAACCCTACATTATCTATACAAATAAACCTTATATTATTGTTAATTAGCGTTTTATTTAAAATATGTTTTATAACATACTTTCCGCCGCAATCCTACTTTAACCAAAAATTAGTAACTTTGTGCTGTAATAGGAAATCAATCGTTATAGGGTATGAAATTAATCGTCCGCTGCCTTGTGTTTGTCCTCGCCGTCCTCGCCGGCGCGGGTTCTGTCGCGGCTTCATACCCCCTTGTCCGGAACTATCCCCAGACCATGCACCAGGGCGGCCCACAGGTGTGGGCCATCACGCGCGACGGCCTCGGGCGTATGTTAATAGGATGCCGCTCGGGTCTGATGACCTTCGACGGTTCCGACTGGGATATTATAGGTGTGGCCAACAGCTCGACGGTGCGCTCCATCCTTGAGGTCGGCACCGGTCCTGACAGACGTATATATGTGGGCGCCTCGGAAGAGCTGGGCTATTTCACCTCCGACAGCATCTCCGGACGCAGCAGATACCACAGCCTGACGCACCTGCTGCCCGTATCGGCTCTGCCTTTCAATGAGATATGGAACATCTTCAGCGACAGCGAGGGTCACATCTGGTTTCAGGCCGACTTCAGCATTTTCCATTACGACGGCGAGGCGATGACCGTCATCCCCGTCGAGCATAAGATAGTGAGCTCGGCCAAGATAGGCAGCGAGGTCTATATCGCCACATCGCCCGGCGGCCCGGCTGTCATCCGCGGCAACAGCGTGATGAGGCTGCCGGGAGCGGAGCTGACAGGCAACGCCAAGATTTGCGCGATTCTGCCATTCTACGACAAGGTCATGCTGGTGAGCGACTTCAAGGGTCTGTTCGCCTACGACGGCACGGAAATCCGACCGCTTCAGACGCCATTCGACGATTTTCTGCGCAACAATCAGGTGTTCTGTGCAAGTACTCAGGACAATACCTTCGCTTTCGGCACGGTGTCGCAGGGCGTCGTGGTGGCCAACTTCGTCACCGGACGCATCACCTACGCCAACAAGGACACGGGCATGCAGAACAACACGGTGCTCAGCTCCTACTTCGACTGCGACGGCAATCTGTGGCTCGGACTGGACGACGGCCTCGACCTTGTCTATGTCAACTCGCCGATATACAGTCTGCTGGGCAATAATTCCGACTACGGTGCCGGCTATTCGTCGTGCCGAATGGGCAATACCCATTACCTCGGCACCAACCAGGGCCTGTTCGCCATGCCCGACGACACTCCGGGACCGACTCCGGCCCGGATGCGCCCCATACTCAACGGACAGATATGGGATATTCATCAGAACGGCAACGAAATTTTCGTATGCTCCGACGCCGGCGCCTCATATGGCCGCGAAGGGCATCTGCGCGAAGTCGAGGGTCTGTTGGGCTGCTGGTATGCGCAGACCCTGCCCGACGACGAGAACACCATGCTGGTGTCGGCCTACGATAATTTTCACCTCCTGCGACGCGAGAACGGGCTGTGGGTGGATAAAGGCGTGGTCGACGGATTCGCCGACAGAGGCGGTCGATTCATGTTCGACAACGACGGACACATCTGGCTGGCGCACTGGCTGAAGGGAATCTATTGTCTGACCCTCGACCCCGACAGGCTCCGCTTCTCGGAAAGCCGCTTCTACGACAGTACCAACGGCTTCCCCTCGAACCGCTACATCAACATCAGCCTGCTCGACGGCCGTCCCGTATTCACCGCCGAGCGCGGGTTCTTCCGCCTCACGCCCGACAAGGGCGGCGTGATTTCCGACTCCACCGTTTCAGCCATACTCGGAAGTCCCGAGACGCCAAGGCTTTATCCCTCGCCGACGGGCAACCTTTGGTGCATAACTTCCGACCGCATTTCGGTGGTCATTCCGCGCACCGCGGGCGAGGCCCTGGTGGACACAACCACCTACTCGCCAATGACCGACAGGTTCATTCCGGGCTTCACGCACTTTGAATTCATCTCGGACTCGCGCCTCGTCACAGGTATGCAGAACGGCTTCTTCGACGTCGACCTGCGTGCGCCTTCCGCCGCTCCGTCGACTTCGGGGGTCTACTTCAAGCAGTTGGTTTCCTACGGCGATTCTGCCGTGATGCGCTGCCCCGTCACATCGGCCGTCAACGACATCGTGCTGCCCTACGGCCTCAACTCGCAGCGCTTTGTCGTCGCGGCACCTGAATACCGTGCCGTAGGCGCGGTGAAGTTCAGCTACTTCCTCGAGAACTACGACAGCGACTGGAGCGAACCAACTGCCTCGACCTCCAAGGAGTACACCAAGCTGCCCGAGGGGCGATATATAATGCATGTGCGCGCGCACAACGCCTACACGCGCACCACCGACGAGAACGTCCTCCACTTCTCCATCCTCGCGCCGTGGTACCGCTCGCGACCGGCCATGACGGTCTACGCCATCCTCGGCCTGCTGCTGCTGACAGCAGGCTACTGGACGGTGAAACGCCTGAGCCTGAGGGCTTCCAAGCGCATGGCCGAGCGCAAGCAGCAGGAAATCGACACCATGGAGCGCAAGGCCCGCGAGGACTCACTCATCAAGGACTACGAAATCGCCGACCTCAAGGGACGCCAGCTCGAGCAGGACATACAGTTCAAGACCCGCGAGCTGTCCAACATCACCATGAACGTTGTCCGCAAGAATGAAATCCTCCAGGACATCTCCAACCGCCTCGACAAGCTGTCGGCACTTGAGGACAAAGCCGAAATCAACCGACATATCACTCACATCCGCAGCCTGATACGCGAAAATATCAGCCACGATGACGACTGGCGCACCTTCATGCACAACTTCGATGCAGCCTACGGCGACTTCACCCAGCGCCTGCAGCAGCGCCACGCAGGTCTGACGCCGACAGAGCTGCGAGTGTGCTGCTATCTCATTATGGGGCTGAACAGCAAGGACATGGCCAGGGTGTTCAACATCTCGCACCGCAGCGTCGAGATGACGCGCTACCGCCTGCGCAAGAAGCTCGAGCTGACACGCGACACCAACCTGTCGGACTATCTGCAAAGCATCTTCAACTCCACCGACTGACACCGCCACCCTACACCTCCGGGCTTCCGACATTTTGATAATCGGACGATTGTGCCTATATTTGCAGCCATGAATACATTCGCATACGGCATCATCCGCAGAACACGACTGAGGCTCCTCGTATGGGGAGCTTTGGCTCTGCTCGCAACAGGTGCCTGCAACAAGGGCAGCGGCGCCGACAGCAGTTCTCTCGAAGAACTCTACGACAGCGTCGATGCCGAGATGCTGCGCAGCGAAATATATCAGAATCAGAAAGAAGCACGCATTGCCATACTGCGCGAGGAGCTCGCGCACGAAAACGACGAGCACATCGTGCCTGCGATACTCGACAGGCTGATAGGCGAATATGAGTCGTACGTCAGCGACTCGGCCCTCTACTACGTCAACCGCAGTCTGCAGGCTCCGGCCAACGCCGACAAGCCGCACACGCGCGCCTCGCTGCTGATCCGCAAGGCCGACATATCGAGCCACGCCGGCCTTTTCGCCGACGCCATAGCCATCATGGAGAGCGTTCCGCGCGAACACCTCGACTCGACGCTGCTCGAGCAGTACTATTCGACATATTGCGGTATCTATCAGTACCAGAGCGAATATGCCAACGAAAGCGAGTTCTCGGAAGTCTACGAGCGGCAGCGCGCGCTCTACTCCGACTCCGTGGCGATGGTCGCCGCGCCCGGCTCACTCAACCACATCATAACCGCGGCGCCCGAACTCATCCGCGTCGGAATGCCCGACAGCGCCGTGAACCTGCTGCGCTCGCACCTCGACGAGTACACTTCCGGCACCCGCCCCTACTCCATCCTCGCCTCGATTTTGGCCAACGTCTACAAAAACATCGGCGAGACAGAGAACTACAAGCGCTACCTCGCCCTGAGCACCATCTCCGACATCAGGGGCGTGGTCAAGGAGAACATGGCCGTGCGCGAGCTTTCCACGGTAATCTTCGAGGAAGGCGACATCGAGCGCGCAAACCGCTACCTCAAACAGAGCTTCGCCGACGCCAACTTCTTTGCCGCCCGCATGCGCAACGCCCAGTCGGGACGCATGCTGCCCATCATCGACGAGGCCTATTCCGCCAGCCAGAACAAGATGCAGCGCGAACTGCGGCGGCAGATGGGCGCCATCAGTCTGCTTGTCGTCATACTCGCCCTCGCATTGATACTGATTCTCAAGCAGGTACGCGCCGCACGGCGGGCAGGCGCCAAACTGAGCCAGCGCAACGAAGAGCTGTCCGACCTCTCGGAACAGCTCCGCGAGGCCAACCGGGCGCTGGCCTCCATGAACGACGAGCTCAAGGAATCGAACACCATCAAGGAGGAGTACGCCGCCATGTTCATGGAGTACTGCTCGTCGACCATCTCCACCCTGCAGCAGTACCACCAGAGCCTGCGCGTGCTCGCCGCGCAGAGCAGCCGCACGGCGCTGAACAAGAAACTCGAATCGAGCGAGATGATAGACACCGCGCTGCGCGACTTCTACTCGCGCTTCGACGAAGCCATCCTGAACATCTATCCCTCCTTCGTCGAGAAATTCAACTCCCTGCTCAAGCCCGACTGCCGCACCGTTCTCAAGAGCGGCGAGCTCCTCAACACCGAGCTGCGCGTGTTCGCACTCATCCGCATCGGCATCACCGACAGTGCAAAAATCGCGGGCTTCCTGCGCTGCTCCATCACTACGGTCTACACCTACCGGTCGAAGGTCCGCCGCCGCGCGCTGCGCCCCGAAAGCTTCGAAAACGAGGTCATGACCATTGGCTGAACCTTTTGAGATTACTTAGAAATTTGTTAGACGCACAGACGGCTTTATGTCTGTGCATCAGCTGTTTTATTTTGGCAGCCGTTTAGATTTTCGTTTCCGCTTATTGCGCTGTTGTTAAAAGATGTGGAATTTTGCGACGGAACTTAAAAATCCAAGCCTAATCAACATCACATTTTCAGTTACCATGAATAACAAACCAATGAAATTCCGGGCAGTCGTCGCTGTATTCCTATGGGCGATGGCCCTGATGATGTCGTCGTTCACTGCGGCGGCATTGACAGTTTCGGGCACTGTGACTGACACGACAGGCGAAGTCCTCATCGGCGTCAGTGTCACGGTCAAGGACACGGCGAAAGCCACAGTCACCGACCTCGACGGCAACTACACACTCACCGGCATCGAGGAAAACGCAACCTTACAGTTCAGCTATGTAGGCTTCAAGGGCGTCGAAGTGGCCGTCAACGGCCGCAGCACCGTCAACGTGACCATGGCCGAAGACAGCGAGATTCTCGATGAAGTCGTTGTCGTGGGCTACGGCTCGCTCAGCCGCAAGGAGCTCTCCAGCTCCATCGTGCAGGTGAACCGCGACGACTTCCAGCAGGGCGCCATGAACAACGCCATGGAAATGCTTTCGGGCAAGGTGGCCGGCCTCAACGTCAGCACCACCGCCGCCGCAAACCCCAACGGCAGCTCCAGCCTGCAGGTGCGCGGCGCGACCTCCATCAGCGCCGGCAACGGCCCCCTGGTGGTCATCGACGGTGTAGCCGGCGGTGACATCCGCACCCTCGCTCCCCAGGACATCGAGAGCATGTCCGTGCTCAAGGACGCCGCCTCGGCAGCCATCTACGGTACCCGCGGCGCCAACGGCGTTATCCTCATCACCACCAAGCGCGGTACCGGCGAGCCCGGCAAGCCCGTCATCACCTACGACAGCTACGGCGCCCTGGCCTTCGCCAAGGACAGGCCCGAAGTGCTCAGCCCCGACGAATGGCGCCGCGCACGCCGCGGCAACGACTACGGCTACAGCACCGACTGGTACAGCCTCATCACCCGCAAGACAAGCTACGACACCAACCAGTACCTCTCCATCGACGGTACTCTGGCCAACGGCGGCTACTACGGCGCCAGCGTCAACTACAAGCGCGCCAACGGTCTCGACATCGTCAGCGGCCGCGAGGAATTCGGCGGCCGCGCCGCAGTATCGGCCAACACCCTCGACAGCCACCTGCGC
>JAIDUY010000008.1 GCA_029059965.1 Muribaculaceae bacterium | reverse complement strand
TTCGAGTTCCTTCATTGCCAGGCGGTCGGCGAGATTGGCGGATGCCGCCTGCACTTCCTCGAGGTCGAGGGTCATCAACGGTGTGCCGGCCTCGACAAAGTCGCCGGGGCGGTGGAGCACTTCGAGGATGCGCGACGATATGGGTGAACTCACCACAATCTGCGCCGACGGCACCACCGTGCCCGAGGCCGACACGGTAGCCTCGACCTCGCCGCGGTCGACGGTTGCGCTTTCAAAATCCGAGGCGTCGATGCCTCTGCTGCCGAGTCTGAGCGCCGCACACAGTGCCAACACCACGGCAAGTGCAATGCCCGTGCCGACTGCCAGGCGGCGCAGACGGCGGGCGCGAATCTGTTTTCGGGGTATATTTCTGTCCATATTTTTGGGGTTCGATTACTATGCCATTATATGTGCCAAAACCGTGCCATTAAGCTAATTATCTGATTGTCAGAGATAATTTGTTTTGCAGGGGTGTCCGATTGCGGACACTTCGGACACTTTCGCCCGCTTCTGTCCGCATCATCGGCACGGAAATCAGACAGAATGCACTGCGGAGCGTGTGTGCGGATTTCCTTATTTGAGTTTAAATTCCTATCTTTGCACTATAATCCCAAAAGAACTGACGCATGCAGAAAATATCGAATCGGGTACAGGCTCTCGCTGTGTCGCAGACCCTTGCCATGTCGCAGAAAAGCGCAGAACTCCGCGCCGCCGGTACGGACGTAATCAATATGAGTGTCGGCGAGCCCGACTTCAATACTCCCGAACATATCAAGGAGGCTGCCGTCAAGGCCATTGCCGAGAACTACACTCACTATAGCCCCGTGCCCGGCTACGCGAGCCTGCGCGAGGCCATAGCCGCCAAGCTCGACCGCGAGAACAGGCTGCACTACACCCCCGCGCAGATTGTGGTGGGCAACGGCGCCAAGCATGCGCTGAGCAATGTGCTGCTTGCCACGGTCGACCCCGGTGACGAGGTGGTGATTCCCACCCCGGCATGGGTGAGCTACGTGGAGCTGGTCAAGCTCGCCGGCGGAACGCCGGTTCTTGTGCCCAGCGGCATCGAGAATGACTTCAAGCTTACTCCCGCACAGCTCGAGGCCTCGCTCACTCCCCGTAGCCGTGCCATTATAATCTGCTCGCCCTCCAACCCCACGGGCAGCGTCTACACCCGCGAGGAGCTGGCCGCACTGGTGTCCGTGCTCGAGCAGCATCCCGAGGTGCTGGTAATCGCCGACGAAATCTACGAGCACATTCGCTATACGGGAACCGACTTCGTGTCGCTGGCATCGTTCGACAGCATCGCCGACCGCACGGTCGTAATCAACGGTGTGTCGAAAGCTTATGCCATGACCGGCTGGCGAATCGGCTACTGCGCCGCACCGGCCGAAATCGCCAAGGCCGTGAGCAAGCTTCAGGGTCAGGCGACGTCGGGCGTAAGCTCCATCGCACAGAAAGCCGCCGAGGCTGCCTACACGGGCTCGCAGGAATGCGTTGTCGAGATGTGCGAGGCTTTCCGCCGTCGGCGCGACCTCATCGTCAGCCTCGCCCGTCAGATTCCGGGATGGCGCGTCAACGAGCCTCAGGGCGCCTTCTACCTCTTCCCCGAGGTAAGCTCCTACTTCGGCACCACCGACGGCGAGCGTACAGTGAGCGACTCTTCCGACCTGGCGATGTATCTCCTCGAAGTGGCCCATGTGGCGACTGTCGGCGGCGGAGCCTTCGGTGCTCCCGACTATCTGCGACTGAGCTACGCCACAAGCGACGAGAACATCGTCAAAGCGATGGAACGGATTGCGGACGCGCTCAAGCGACTCAAAAAAATCTGATTTTAATCCTGTCGGCCGCCGCTATCATCGACGGCCGACTTCATTATAACACTTAAACCAACACTTTCCAGATGAAAATCGGTTCAGTAATGACGCCCGTCGGGCGCAAGGCTCTGCTGCTCGGCAGCGGAGAGCTCGGCAAGGAAGTTTCCATCGAACTGCAGCGCCTCGGAGTCGAGGTCGTGGCGTGCGACAAGTATCCCCAGGCTCCCGCCATGCAGACCGCCCACCGTAGCTACGTGTTCAACATGCTCGACGGAGATACACTCCGCCAAGTCGTGGAGCTCGAGAAGCCCGACCATATCATACCGGAAATCGAGGCCATCGCCACTCCGAAGCTTGTCGAGCTCGAGAGCGAGGGTTTCAATGTCACCCCCACGGCACGCGCGGCCATGCTGACCATGAACCGCGAGGGAATACGCCGTCTGGCTGCCGAGGAGCTCGGACTGCCGACTTCGCCCTACCGCTTCGCAGGCACTTACGAGGAGTTCCGCAGTGCCATCGAGGAAATCGGCCTGCCTGTTGTGGTCAAGCCCGTGATGAGTTCGTCGGGTCACGGCCAGTCGACTGTCCGCACTGAGGAGCAGATCGACAAGGCATGGACCGAAGCTCAGGAAGGCGGCCGTGCCGGAGCCGGTCGCGTCATAGTTGAGGGCTTCGTGGATTTCGACTATGAAATCACGCTTCTCACTGTCCGCAGTATGAGCGGCACGGTGTTCTGCGAGCCCGTCGGACATGTGCAGGTCGATGGCGACTATCGCCAGTCGTGGCAGCCACAGCCCATGAGCGCCAAGGCTCTCGAGGGTGCCCGCGAAATCGCCAAGGCCGTGACCGATGCCCTTGGAGGCTACGGATTGTTCGGAGTCGAACTCTTCGTCAAGGGCGACAATGTAATCTTCAGCGAGGTTTCGCCGCGTCCACACGACACGGGCATGGTGACGATGATTTCGCAGGACCTGAGCGAGTTTGCCCTGCATGCCCGCGCCCTGCTCGGTCTGCCCGTGCCTGCGGTTCGCTTCCTCGGCCCGTCGGCATCGCGAGCCATCGTCGTCGAGGGTGATACCGACCGCATCGAGATGGACAATCTGGAGCAGGTGCTCGCCGAGCCCGGCGTACAGATTCGCATCTTCGGCAAGCCCGAGGTACGCGGCCACCGTCGCATGGGTGTGATTCTGGCCACCGCCGACACTGTCGACGAAGCCCGAGCCAAGGCCGAACGTGCCTACGAAGCCCTGAAAGTGAATGTCCTCCCCCGCTCTGTTTGAGGCGTTAGGCGAGGTAATTTAGAATGCATACATAATTAGGAGTTTGGTGTGAATTGGGGCCTAAAGTTCTAAAATCTAAGCCCTAACACCTAATGCCTAATACCTAAGGCCTAAAACCTAAGGCCTAAAACCTAAAAAACGCCGCTGCATTCGCTGAAGTGGCTGAGGCTACTTCAGCGAAAGACATACCCATAGCCTGCGCCATGGTACCAACTACAAGTGGTATCATGGCGCTTTCGTTGCGCTTGCCACGGTGCGGAACAGGGGCGAGATAGGGCGAGTCGGTCTCTGTGAGCAGGCGGTCGATGCCGATGTGGGGCAACACTTCGCGCAGTCCCGAGTTCTTGAAAGTCACTATGCCGTTGATGCCGAAGTAGTAGTCGCCAAGACGGCGGATGCGGTCGACATCGACGACGCTGCCGCCGAAGCTGTGGAACACGGCAGGGACAGATGTGTGTCCGGAAAGGACTTCGAGCGTCTCGTCCAGGGCCTCGCGACAATGTATCAGCACGGGCAGCTTAAGCCGGGCGGCCAGTGAAAGCTGACGGTCGAACACCTGCATCTGCGCATCGAGGGTGGACTTGTCCCAGTACAGATCCATGCCTATTTCGCCCACGGCCACATAAGCAGCGCTGTCTGTCAGCAGCTCGGTCTCGACGGCGGCAAGCGAGGCATGCCAATCGTCGCCCAACTCGGTGGGATGCAGGCCTGCGGCAAGACGGATATTGTCGGGACGGGCGGCCGCCAGAGCCTTCATCGGCGCGAAGGAGGCGGCATCTATTGCCGGAAGAACCATCATGTCGACGCCGGCCTCGACGGCACGGTCGATGGCCGCAATCTGCCCTTCATAAGAGCCTGCGGCCTGCCCGGGGATGTCGAAAGCCGTGTCGTACAGGTGGGTATGTGTGTCTGTCATACAATCAATGATTACGGGAGGCGGCTGACAGGGCCAGCGAACGGAAGAACTCGTACGCGCGCGTATCCATCTCTATCTTGTCGAGGCTTTCGATAGCCTTGGCCGAATAGCGTGCCGCCAGTGCGCCGCAGCGCTCGCCCAGGGAGAGCGAGTCGTAGACGCCGCGCACCTGTGCTATGAGCACGTCGTCGCTGAGGTCTTCGTCGAGGATGGATGCGAGCTCGCCGTCGCTTTCCTGAAGGCCTGTGATGAGCAGCCATGTCTTTTTGCGGTTGAGTATGTCGCCGCCTATGGCTTTGCCGAACACGGCAGGGTCGCCGTAGGTATCGAGCCAGTCGTCGCGGAGCTGGAAAGCAAGGCCCAGTGCCACACCGTATTCGTAGAAGTGATGGCGGACTTCGTCGGACGCTCCCGCCATACGGGCGCCGATGGCACAGGCACAGGCCAGAAGCACGGAAGTCTTAAGGCGTATCATCTCGAGATATTCCTGGACGGTGACGTCGGAACGGCGCTCGAATTCCATGTCGAGCTGCTGTCCTTCGTAGATTTCCATGGCGGTGGTGTTGAATATATCCAGGATGTCGGGCAGTACGTCGGGACGGCATTCGGCCAGCAACTGTACCGAGCGCGTCAGCATGGCATCGCCGCTGAGGATGGCCGCGTTGTCGTTCCAGCGGCGGTGGACGGTGGGACGGCCGCGGCGTATGTCGGCGCGGTCCATGACGTCGTCGTGCAGCAGAGTGAAGTTGTGGAACATCTCCACGGCGAGTGCCTGCGGGAGCACCTCGGTGCAGTCGGAGTGGCTCAGCGCCGAGTAGGCTGCCAGCAGCAGGCATGGACGCAGGCGCTTGCCGCCACCTTCGAGGGTGTAGCGGATGGGGTCGAACAGGTGCGGCGCCTCGTTCGGATATTTCAGTTCTTTGAGTCCGGTCTCGATGAGTCCGGCGAGATAGTCGGTTGTGTATTCCATGATATGTACGTAGTTTATATTCTGATTTCCTGACTCCGGCGCACCTTGCTCCAGTCGAAAATCTCGGCGAGTGCGGCGGGAGTGACGGGTTCGGGCTTCGGCAGGAGTCCGGCGAGATGACCGAGGTAGCCGACAAGCTCCTCGGGGCTGTAGCGTCGGCGAAGGCTGCCCATATCGAGCGAGGCGTCGCGTTTGGACAGTCGCTGCCCCGCCTGATTGCACAACAGGGGTACGTGGGCGAATGCGGGAGCCTTGAATCCCAGCAAGTCGAACAGATATATCTGGCGGGCGGCGGAGTCAAGCAGGTCGCAGCCGCGCACGACTTCGGTGACGCCCATCAGTGCATCGTCGACTACAACGGCAAGCTGGTAGGCCCATGCCCCGTCGGCGCGCCTCAGCACGAAGTCGCCGCAAAGTTCGGCGAGGTTGACGGCCTGCGGTCCGGCGACGATGTCGGTGAAGCATATGTCCCTGTCGGGCACCATGATGCGTGTGGCGGCGGGTCGGCTGTCGGCTTTCGGGCGGACGGCGGGAAAGCCCTCGGGGCGGCAGGTGCCGGCGTAGACTACCCTGCCGTCGGATGCGTGGGGAGCCTGCGTGGCCATGATGTCGGCCCGCGTGCAGCGGCAGGGATATGTCAGCCCTGTGGCCTCGAGGTCGCGCAGTGCCTTTTCGTATAGGCTGTGGCGCAGACTCTGGAGATAAGGTGCCGAGGGTCCTGTGCCGTCGATACCTCCTTCGTCCCGGTCGAGTCCGAGCCACTGCAGGTCGTCCTCGATGAGTCGGGCGTGCTCCAAGCGCGAGCGCTGGGGGTCGAGATCCTCGATGCGCAGAATCCATCGTCCACCACGCGAGCGTACCGACAGCCACGACAGCAGTGCCGTGAAGACATTGCCGAGGTGCATGCGCCCCGACGGTGACGGTGCGAAGCGTCCGACCGGTACGGTAGCGTCATCTGATATGTCGATGTCCCGTGTCATAGTGATGAAATCGCGGAGGCTGTCTGGCCTTGCAGGTGCAAAATTAGCTATTTTTTCGTTCACCTCACAATTGTAGTTCGCTGTCCGGATTTTTTTTCGTAATTTTGCGCCCAAATGTATAATAAACCCAAGCGTGGATACTAAATATATTTTCGTCACCGGCGGCGTCGTGTCGTCCCTTGGCAAGGGCATTATCTCGTCGTCGCTTGCCTGTCTGCTGAAAGCCAGAGGCTTCCGCGTCACCATTCAGAAGTTTGACCCCTATATAAACATCGACCCGGGCACGCTCACCCCCTACGAGCACGGCGAGTGCTACGTCACCGAAGACGGC
>JAIDUY010000079.1 GCA_029059965.1 Muribaculaceae bacterium | reverse complement strand
TCCCTCCTTGGGGTTGTCGAAGAAGAACATGCGCGAGGTCTCGTGACTGCCGATGGCGGCTGTCATTTCGCCGAAGTTATAGCCTAAGTTGGTGGCAACAAAGTAGATGCACAGAATCACCGACATAATCAGGCAGAAGCTCTTGAGGGTGTCGGTCCAGATGAGCGTCTTGACGCCGCCCTGCACGGTGTAGAGCCATATCAGCGCTATCGTGACGATGACGTTGAAGATGAACGGTATGTGCAGCGGCGAGAACACGAGCAGCTGGAGCACGGCGCAGACGACGAAGAAGCGGACAGCCGCCCCGAGCATCTTCGACACGAAGAAGAACCATGCGCCCGTGCGGTAGGTCGACCGCCCGAAACGTTCCTCGAGATAGCCGTATATGGATATCAGATTCTTGCGGTAGAACAGCGGCACGAGCACGAAGGCTATCACGAAATAGCCCACGATGAAGCCCAAAACCATCTGCAGGTAGGCATAGCCCTTGGCCGCCACCATGCCCGGAACGGAGATGAAGGTCACCCCCGAGATGGCCGCGCCTATCATGGCGAAGGCCACAAGCGGCCAGGGGGCCTGACGCTTGCCGGTGAAGAATGTGGAGTTGTCGCTGCCTCGCGAAGCGAAGTACGACACCAGCATCAGCAGCGCGAAATACGCCACGATGGTGATGATGACAATAACTGGCTGGCTCATGATGTGCTTATTCGGGGTATATCAGATAGGGTGCGCGCTGTGCGCGGAAGCGCTCCACATCGCCGGCCCAGGTGGCCTTGATGCTGTCGGCGCTCATGCCGCGCTCGATCATGCCGCGGATGTCGCCGCGGCCGATGAGTTTCTCGAAGAAAGAGCGGAAGAAGCCGTCGCCGCCAACGTCGCCGTAGGCGTCGATGAGGTAGCTCAGGTCTATGCCCTTGGCGATAATCTCCTCCTCGTCCATCGCCGACAGGTCGACGCCGTGGCAGAGCACGCCCAGTTGCGGCGGATTCTTGGCGCCGGGCACGCTTGCGGGCGTGAAGTCGAAGCTGCGGCCCTTCATGTCGGGATGACCGTAGATTTCGAACGGCTTGTCGGTGCCGCGGCCCAGGCTCACGGGAGTGGCCTCGAAGTAGCATATCGAAGGATAGAGATAGATGGCGCGCATGGTGCGCAGATTGGGCGACGGAGCCACCGGCAGGCGGTAGCGCGTCTGATGGGTGTAGCCCTCGCAGGGAACGACCGTAAGAGGCACCCTCGCGCCGTCCTTGAGCCAACCCTCGCCGACAGCCATGCGGGCGAGCTCGCCCAAGGTCATGCCGTGCACAACGGGGATGGGCAGGCGGCCGACGCCGCTGCTGTACTGCATGTCGAGGATAGGACCGTCGACGTACATGCCGTTGGGATTCGGGCGGTCCAGCACCACGACCTCCTTGCCGTAGCGCGCCGCAGCGTTCATAAGGTCTATCATCGTGCAGTAGTAGGTATAGTAGCGCAAGCCTACATCCTGGATGTCGACCACGATGACGTCAAGGCCGTTCATCACCTCGGGAGCCGGAGTGCGTTTGCCCGTTCCGTCGTAGAGCGACGCGATGGGGATGCCGGTCTGAGGGTCGACACTGCTGCCGACGTGCTCGCCGGCATCGGCGGTGCCGCGGAAGCCGTGTTCGGGCGAGAAGAGCGTTACCACATTGAGCCCCTTCTCGAGCATGAGGTCCAGAGTGTGGCGGTCGCCCACCATTCCGGTGTGGTTCGAGAACAGAGCCACGCGCTTGCCCTCAAGCGCCGGGACATACAGGTCGGTACGTGCGGCGCCGACAGTGACTTCCGCATTCAGACCCATTGAAGCAAAAAGCGCCACAGCAACCAGTAAGGCTGTTGCGGCGGCTCGCAAGGTGTGTTTTTTGTATAGGTTCATGGTGAAAGGATTTGCATCGGCAAAGATAGTGCAAAAAGATGGAAAGATAAATTTAAAATGCGTATAAAACACATAACGAATATTAAATCGCCCGAAAAATTTTGCAGACCGGAAATAAGCGCTTAACTTTGCAACGCAAAACAAGGGGTACTAGCTCATCTGGCTAGAGCGCGACACTGGCAGTGTCGAGGTGAGCGGTTCGAGTCCGCTGTACTCCACCAAGGCGAATTCAGAGCAAAATCTGAGTTCGCTTTTTTGTTATATCATCATATCTCACAAAGCGAATCGACAGCCTCGGTTCGCTTTTTCCTTCTCACGGGCGGGTGAGGGTGATGAAGTTGATTTCGGGGGCGGTGCCGAAGCGGAATGCGAAGCTGCTGCCGGTGCCGGTGCTGACAAGGAGGGCACGGTTGTCGTCGCAGTAGAGGCCTGCCCATTCGCGGTAGAGCAGCGAGGCGGGCGAGAACGGACCTACGCGCAGCTGCATAGCGTGGGTGTGGCCCGACAGGGTAAGGTCGATGTCGGAGCCGGGGAGCACCTGGCGGCGCCACTGCGACGGATCGTGCGACAACAGTATCTTGAAGTCTTTGTCGGAGGTTTCGCTCAGCGCGGCGGGCAGGTCGGAGCGGTCGGGGAAGAATCGGCCTCCACCGGCGTTGTCGACTCCGACGATGGCTATCGAGTCCTCGCCGCGCCTGATTTCGACAGCCTCGTTGCGCAGCAGGTTCCATCCCATTTCGTTCTGCAGATGAATCAGGCGCGACAGGCCGTGCTCGGGCGTCAGCTTGCTGTCGGGCAGGCCGTAGATGCAGTAGTCGTGGTTGCCCAGCACGGAGTATATGCCGTCGGGAGCCTTGAGGCGTGACAGCGCCTCGCGGTAGGGTTCGGCCTCGTCGGGCGACAGGTTGATGAGGTCGCCCGTGAATACTATCATGTCGGGATTCAGGGCATTGACTTTCTCGACGATGCGGTCGACGACCTCGGGCGCGAGGTCGTAGGTGCCCAGATGCAGGTCCGAGAGATGAGCGATGCGGTAACCGTCGAACTCGG
>JAIDUY010000078.1 GCA_029059965.1 Muribaculaceae bacterium | reverse complement strand
TCATAGCCATAGCCGTAGACAACTCCAACCGCAAGTGGATAGGCACGGCCAACTCCGGCCTCTACCTGGTCAGCGAAGACGGCTCCGAGATTATAGAGCACTTCAACGAAAACAACTCTCCGCTGCCCTCCAACAAGATATACAGCGTTACCGTAAATCCCCACGGTTCTGAGGTGTATATCGGAACTGATGCAGGTGTGTTCGTCTACAACGGCACATCATCGCCTGCTTCCGACGACTACTCCGATGTGTTCGTCTATCCCAATCCTGTCCGCCCGGATTATACGGGTTGGATTACCATCACCGGCCTGATGGACAACAGCCTCGTCAAGATTGCCGACTCTGCCGGAAATGTAATTCACTCCGGACGCTCCGAAGGCGGCTCCATGATCTGGGACGGCTGCAACGCATCCGGACAGCGTGTACGCACCGGAGTCTACTTTGTCATGGCTTCACAGAACCAACAGGGCAACAGCGGTGTCGTTGCCAAGATTATGGTGGTCAACTAAACGATTGCCTGTCTGAGAATATGAATAGTATTTCACTGAAATATACTGACGAAAGGGACAAGGCCTACGGAATCGCGGGCATGGCCATAACTCTTGTGGCCTGCGATGGCGAGCATCTGCTTGCCGAAATTGATTTCGACGACGCGGACGGTTCGAACATGCATATGTCGAACCTGTTCAACGGGGCTTCCAATCCGAGAATGTCGGCCAAGGTTCTGTGGACACAGACAGTCAAGGACCTGCGGGCAATGACATCCATGGCTTTGGGCAATGTGGCGTGCCGCCGCAGGATGCTGAGCTCCGGTCCGATTGAACCGGAAGCCCTGGATATCCTCCGCGAGCTTGTCCGCGAACAAGCCGAGTCGTACTGCTCCCTCGATACCGACGAGGCCGATACTCTTTTCGATAACTGCCACTCTTATGTGCGCCGACTCTTCGACCACTCCGGAGTGCAAGGCATAGCGAGCCGCTTCAGCGACCGCATCCTTGAACGCAGAAACATGTCTGCCAACGAGGTCGTCGAGTACCTTGCTTCTCTGGGCATGAGATAACTCTTGCAAAAAATGGCTAATCAGGATAAGACAACAAACAGACAGCAGGACATTCTGCCGGAACCTACCTTACGCAGGCTCCCGTGGTATCTCGCATACCTGACCACCCTGCATGCACAGAACGTCGAATATGTCTCGACCACAAGAATAGCCGAGGACCTCAAAGTTGCGCCATCGCAGATTGCCAAGGATTTGTCTTTCCTCGGGCTGCGTGGAAAAACCCGCATCGGCTACTCCGTCGATGAGCTCGAGGATACACTTCGCCGCTTCCTCGGCTTCGCCCAACGGCACAATGCCGTCATGCTCGGTGTCGGCAGCCTCGGAGCCGCTCTCATGGCCGACTCCGGCCTGCAGCGCTACGGCCTGAATATCGTAGCGGGAATCGACATAAACAAAGGCATAATCGGAACTCAGATAAACGGAGTTCCCGTCTATTCTCCGTCCGCCCTCTCCGAGCTCGTCGGGAAACTCAAGGTCACAATCGGCATCATCGCCGTCCCTGTCGAATGCGCCCAGGATGTAGCCGACGGCCTCGTCGAGGCCGGAATAAAAGCCATCTGGAATTTCACGCCGACACGAATAGCGGTTCCCGACGGTGTTGTGATAACGAACACGTCCATCTACTCACATCTCGCCGTGATGTACAACAGGCTCAGCAATCTCGGCCAATAGGATTATGAAAATTATAGTCATCGACAATCTGACCGACATCGCCGTCAAAGGCAGCGCCCCGAGGATTGCCCTCGGAGCTGACTCCGCCTTGCTCAGACACAACGAGCCGCTTTTTGTCGATGAAGACTATCGCATGCGACAGTCGGTGATAGCTCCGGCTGTGCGGATAGGACGACTCGGAACGCACATTCCGCTGAAATTCGCTGAAAAATATATAGACGCTCACACCCTCTTTCATCTCTACATGCCTCCGCCCGGCATGGACAGAAGCCTCTGGGGAGCATCGGACAGGTCATTCTCGCCCGGTCTGTGGCTCGACGGAAATATCAAGGCCGAGAACACGGTTGACGTCTGCCGGAGAAAACTTGATCAGGACTGCTTGGAATCCGGGACATTCACTCTTGACATTGATCCGGAACATGTAGCGGCGGCAGTTGCAGCAATATCCAATTATGCCACTCTGAAAACCGGCGATGTATTCGTCTTCACAAATCCCGCTCTGTCATCGGAGATTGACAGGAATCTACAGCTCGGAGTCAGCATAAACAGCATAAACGTACTGGACTTCAGAATAAAATAAACCTCTCTTCATATTTACAGCCATCATTTCCCGACATGGAAAAGATAACGAACACTTCTTTAAAGATACTTCTTGCCATATTCACTCTCGCCGCGGCATTTTCAGCCATGGCTCTTCCGACCGGAACTTACGCAAGGCTCTCGCGTCTCGCCGAAGGCCATTGGGTTAAAATCGCCGTAGACACCACAGGCGTCTATGCGATTCCGCACAACCGTCTGACCGAATGGGGATTCGAGCATCCCGAGCGGGTGGCTGTATTCGGAACAGGCCCGATTGAGGCATCGTCACAATCTTTCGCCACCGACATGGTCGACGACCTGTCGCCTATAGCTTCGACTCACTCCGGCAACAAACTGATTTTCTATGCCGAAGGCGACACCCGCGTCACTGTGACAGGTACGGACAAAGCAACATTCCAACGCAATTTCTACGACTTCAACAGCTACTACTTCCTTGCCGAAACAGAAGAAAGCCAATCCGAGATACCTCTTATTCCTTTCAGAGAGACGACTCCCGATTTTGTGCCGACGAAGTTTTCATACGGCATATCTG
>JAIDUY010000077.1 GCA_029059965.1 Muribaculaceae bacterium | reverse complement strand
CCGGTAGACCCACCGACTGGCGACCTACGTTGACGGGGTGGAAGCCGTCGACGTCTTTGTCGGGGTTTATGGCTTCGATGACGGCCTGCTCGTCGATATGGCGGGGCAGGGGGAGCTGGACGATGAAACCGTCCACATCGTCGTCATTGTTGAGCTTGTCGATGGCAGCCATGAGTTCGGCCGCGTCGAGGGGATTATCGGGTGTGCTCTCGAAGCGTATCAGCGACGACTTGAAGCCGCAGGCCTCGCAGGCTTTGATTTTGTTGGCCACATATGCCTCGCTGCCGCCGTCGTGGCCGACGAGGATGGCGGCAAGGTGCGGACGGCGCTTGCCTTCCGATACACGGGCTTCGACTTCGGCCGCGATCTCGGCCTTGATGTCTGCTGCTGTCTTTTTACCGTCGATGAGTGTCATGGTGCTGATATGCTTGAGTGTGAGTGTTTTGTTTATCGGCGTTGCTGGCGCATCTGGCGCATCATGGCTGCCGGATTCGGACCCATGTTGCTGACCTTGTGCATCATCTTGCGTATCTGGTCGAACTGCTTGAGCAGGCGGTTCACTTCCTGCACGGGGCGGCCCGAGCCCTTGGCGATGCGCTGCACGCGGCTGCCGCGGATGACGTCGGGGTGCTCGCGCTCGTAGGGGGTCATACTGCCGATGATGGCCTCGATGCCCTTGAAGGCGTCGTTGTCGATTTCGACCTCCTTGAGGGCCTTGCCGACGCCGGGAATCATGGCGGCCAGGTCCTTGAGGTTTCCCATCTTCTTTATCTGGTTTATCTGCTTGAGGAAGTCGGTGAAGGTGAACTGATTCTTGCGCAGCTTGCGGGCCAGTTCCTCGGCCTCCTTCTCGTCGTACTGGGCCTGGGCTTTCTCGACAAGACTGACGATGTCGCCCATGCCGAGGATTCGGTCGGCCATACGGGCGGGGTGGAACACGTCGATGCCGTCGAGGCTCTCGCCCGTACCCACGAACTTGATTGGCTTCTCGACAACGGAACGTATCGAGAGGGCGGCGCCGCCGCGGGTGTCACCGTCGAGCTTGGTGAGCACGACGCCGGTGAAGTCGAGGCGGTCATTGAAGGCCTTGGCGGTGTTGACGGCGTCCTGGCCGGTCATCGAGTCGACAACGAACAGAATCTCGCCGGGATTGATGGCGTTGCGGATGGCTTCGATTTCGTCCATCATCTGCTCGTCGACGGCCAGACGGCCTGCCGTATCGACAATCACGAGGTCGTGGTGGTTGGCCTTGGCGTACTCGATGGCATTCTTGGCTATCTTGACGGGATCCTTGACGCCCTCTTCGGTATAGACGGGCACGCCGATGGATTCGGCAAGTACTTTCAGCTGGTCGATAGCCGCGGGACGGTAGACGTCGCAGGCCACAAGGAGGGGCTTCATGGCCTTCTCGGACTTGAGCTTCTTGGCAAGCTTGCCCGTGAAGGTGGTTTTGCCGGAGCCCTGGAGACCGCTCATCAGGATGATGGCGGGCTTTCCGCTCAGATTAAGCTGCGAGGCTTCGCCGCCCATCAGCGAGGCCAGCTCGTCGTGGACGATCTTCACCATGAGTTCGCCCGGCTTGATGGCGTTGATTACATTCTGGCCCAGTGCCTTA